>JBJELP010000105.1:0-13319 GCA_051879215.1 Lachnospiraceae bacterium | reverse complement strand
CTTCGTCATAACTATCGCTATGAGGGTAATAGTCATTGGACAGCAGCTCATATCAAATGGCTTAAGTCATTAACTCCTGAGGCTCTTTATAAGGAAATCCTCGATGAATATCTGCTGACTTACACAACCTTAAATGATAAGATCGAGCGAATGGATAAACGCATCGAAGAACTGGCGAGTCAGAGCGAATATAAGGAAGCCGTAGGCAAACTGTCCTGTTTTATCGGTGTTAAGACACATACTGCCTTATCTGTAATTGTTGAGGTTGGTGACTTCAGGCGTTTTGCAAATGCACAGAACTTTGCATCTTATCTGGGAATTGTTCCCGGTGAAGATACCAGCTCCGAAAATCAGAATAGACTTAGTATCACCAAAGCCGGAAATCGCCATGTTCGTCGTCTGCTTACAGAAGCAGCTCAGAGCTATTCAAGGGGGCAGGTCGGATATAAATCCAAAGCCCTCAGATCAAGGCAGGAAGGAAATACACCTCAGGTCATTGCATATGCAGATAAAGCTAACGAACGTCTGAGACGCCGCTATTATAAGATGGTTCTTGGCAACTCCAAAAAAGCAAATGTAGCCAAAACTGCAATTGCACGAGAACTGGCATGCTTCATCTGGGGAATGATGACAGATCATATCGCCTGATACAGGTATAACACCGTGCTGCCAATGTCAAGGCCAGGCCGCCAAAGCGGTGCTCCGCAGTCTTGACATTATCATCCCGCTGTTATAGTGGATACTCAAGCAGATGTAAGATGGCTTGCGCCACTACATCTGGCCAATAACAAAAGTAACAACTGAAGACATCCTGAAAGGGCTTCGGCCATTTCAAGGTTCGAGCCATTCACGATAAATCTATGTTGGCACAGTTATCTGTGATCCACGTAAATAGGCGGTGAGGCTCTCGGCGGACCATTGACCTGTAGGTAACCAATCCACGTATATCAGAGTGGCCAAAGCCGGGAACTGATAATCCGGAGCCTTTACAGGATGGCTTCAGAAAATTTAATAAAAGTTTGTGGTGACCTAATTTACTTCTTGACAACGGTCATTACATATCAGATTTACATAAAAATGCTTATGAATGCAAGCATCCGCCGCACTTTTTATGTAAATCTGCTTGGCTCTGAACAGAAACAAAATCTTGTAATTTTTTTCTCGCTATGTTATAATTTTGACAATATATATGTTTTATTGCAACAAATTTTCATCTTTTTTCTATACTATTTATACAAATACACCAAATCGCCGTCTGTTCCATACACAGTTTCTGTTTATTCACTGATCCTGCAAATCAGTACAGCACAGGTATTTTCAGTTTACCATAAACCTTCTGTGGTGTCAAAACAGCAGCGAAACCTAAGAGCGGAGCAATTGTTATGAAACTTTCACTTCATATTCTGGAATACTGGTTCCGGAAACAGAATTTTGTGACTTCATCCAGAATTATCGAGGGGCAGGCAAATCTGGTATCTTTTCAGATTTCCTCTGTACCTCTTTCTTCTAATATCGGACGGATCTGTCCGGCCTCACTCCTGCCGGATGAGGCGGATAATCACTCTTCCACCGCAATTGTCAGCGGAAGCGAATACCTTCTGATCCATAACAGTACCCAGGAAGAAACCCTGAAAATCGCTTTCCAGGCTTATGAATATTATCATTCCTGGGAGAGTTCTCTGTATCAGAAAATCACGGCGACCACTTCCCTGCAGGAACTTCTGGAAATGACAGCGGGCATTTTCAATCGTCCCATGAGTATCTGTAATTCCAGAGGATGGGACTATGCCATGACAGGCGGAGAAGGACCTTATATCCATCCCCTTCGGGAGGATTTTCAGACCGGAAGTTCCAACGATGATTCCACGGTAACCGACCGGCAGACTTTTCTGAAACAGCTGGATGCGGTCAATCCCATTGTTATTTATTCTGCAGCCCATAAGTGCAACGTACTGGTGGCCAATATCTGGCTGGACGGAGAACAGAGCGGTGCCATTCTTGCCTATGAAACGGAGATACCTTTCTCGGTATGCGATCATCAGATCATGACGGTTTTTCAGAATATCATCACGGTATATGCAACGATTCATAAAGGTATTCTGCGGTCACGGTCGGCACTTTCCGAGTATCTGATCGATATTCTGGATCAGAAACCTGATCGTAACTATGATATCAGCAAGATACTGAAATATCCCAACTGGAAAATCTCCGATCAGTATATTATTCTCTGTGCGGCATCCAGAAAGCCTACGGATTCCATTTATCTCAATCGTCTTTGTGATGAACTGGAACTTTCTCCGTACAAACCGCAGACATTTATCTATGATAATATGGTCGTTGCTCTGATCAATATGAAAAATTCCATGGGCAGAGAGTACCTTCTGAGCGGAATCCGCCAGCTGATTTCCGAAGATCTGTTCTGCTGGGGAATCAGTCATGAATTTTACGGCATCATGCAATTTGCTGATTACTATCCCCAGGCTCGCCATGCCCTGCAGGAAGCACTGGATGAAAATCTTCCCGGGAAAACCATGCGTGATACCGCAATCCGTTTCATCCGGGAGCATACTATTCAGGATCCGCAGCTTCAGACTCTGCTGCATCCCGACGTGATCTTCCTGATCAATTATGATAAACAGAATCATACCCTGTATGCCAACACCCTGTATTGGTTCCTGCTTTATTCCTGTAATTACACGGATGCTGCAAATCATCTGAACCTGCATCGAAATACACTGATCTACCGGATCAGCCGGATTGAAGGGCTGATTTCTGCCAATATCAGTGATATTGCGGAAAGGGAATTTCTTCTGCTGTCCTTCATGC
Source organism: Lachnospiraceae bacterium (assembly GCA_051879215.1). Lineage (GTDB taxonomy): Bacteria > Bacillota > Clostridia > Lachnospirales > Lachnospiraceae > TWA4. Next base: position 10,493 of record JBJELP010000105.1, on the reverse strand, counting down.
TCTGCCGTGAACAGCCTGCAACAGAAAAATATTGATTATCATCCCATGAAATCAATCCGTTCACTATATCCGCCACGGGTACAGAACCGAATGTACCTTTGGCGGATATATTTTTCTATCGCATCTTCGGCTTAAATAAAAGGGAAGCAATATAGGAAAATACCAGGGCGGCACAGATTCCTCCGGCTCCTGCCTTCAGTCCTCCGGTAAAAATTCCCAGCGCTCCCTCTGCATCTATGGCATCCTTCACCCCTTTAAACAAAACATTTCCAAAGCCCAGTAATGGAACGGTTGCTCCGCACCCTGCCCATTTGCTGAAGGGTTCATACAACCCCAGTGCTCCCAATATACTTCCGCCTACAACCAGACCGGTCATAATCCTTCCCGGCATCCATTTTGTTTTGTCCAGAAAGATCTGACAAACCGCACAGATCAGACCGCCCACCAGAAACGCTCTCACATAATCCATTATTCTGCTGCCTCCAATTCTATTGCATGGGCAATCCCCGGGATATTCTGCCCTTCATTGAAGCTGACCGGAGAAAAAAGTGCACCGGTTGGTACAAACAAGACTTTTTTCCATTCTCCCACCAGCAGTTTTTTCAAAATCATTCCGCATAATACGGAGGCCGCACAGCCGCAGCCGCTTCCTCCCGCATGGGTATCCTGACTGGATGCATCGAAAATTTCCATGCCGCAGTCCAGATGGTTCAATGAGATATCCGTCCCGTTTTTATGAAGCAGATCAAACAGGATTTTCTGACCCACCGTTCCCAGATCACCGGTTATGATTCTGTCATACTCCTGTGCAGTCTGTTTTCTGTCCTGTAGATGCTGCAGAATCGTATCCGCTGCTGCCGGAGCCATGGCAGCTCCCATGTTCATGGAATCCGTTACCCCATAATCCACAATTTTTCCTATGGTTACAGAAGATATCCACGCATATGGGCGGATTTTGCCGGAACAGGAATTTAACACCTCACTTTTTGCAACGATGACGGAACCGGCTCCTGTCACTGTCCATGTGGCTGCGTAAGGTCGCTGATTTCCATATTCCAGAGGAAACCGGAACTGTTTCTGTGCACTGGCAAAATGACTGGAAGATACAGCCGCTGCCACATCTCCCATATTTCCTCCCACCATGGCTGCCGCCAGACAGATTCCTTCCCCAATGGTGGAACAGGCTCCGAACAACCCCAGAAAGGGCAGTTTGAAATCCAGAAGACCAAAGGAAGATGCCGACAACTGGTTCAGAAGATCTCCTGCAAAAAGCCAGTCCGGTTTTCTGCCGTTTTTCAGTTCCGCATCCTGAAATGCTGTCAGATAGGCCCGTTTCTGCAGTTCGCTCTCCGCCTCTTCCCAGCTCTTCATGCCAAAAAAGTCATCTTCTTCTATCTGATCAAAGCAGAAACCAAGGGGACCTTCCCCTTCCTTTTTTCCAACAACAGAAGCCGCCCCGATGATACAGGGCGGCTTCTCAAATACAATACTTGCCTGACCGGTTTTCATGTCTGCCTCACTCCTTCATCATGATGGAGTTAAGATAACCATTTTTCCGCAAAATATTCTTTATGTGATTCTTATTTCCATTTTTACTGTAAAGTCTTTGTCAGTTTCTCCATATATTCCTCATAGGAAATATACCGGCCGCCCATGCTTTCCAGATGATCGGTATGAAACTGACAGTCAATCCATTCAAAATGCATTCTTTCCAGACACTTTGCCAGATAGATCAGTGCAAGTTTCGAGGCATTGGCAACTTTGGAAAACATGCTTTCTCCAAAAAAACACCGACCAATGGCCAGCCCATACAGACCACCCACCAGTTCTGCACTGCCTCCTTTTTCCGTATCCGGTTTCCAGACTTCCACACTGACGCCAAATCCCAGTTCATACATCTCATTATAAGCATCTTCCATCCCGTCGGTAATCCAGGTACCTTCCCTGTTTTCCCGCAGTTTCCGGCAATTGTGGATGACTCCGGGGAAATCCTGATTCATGGTAACCACCAGATCCGTTTTCCGCATAAATTTTTTCATAGATTTGGAAATCACAATTTCCGAAGGAAAGATGACAAACCGTTCTTTCGGACACCACCACATAATCTGCGTATCTTCATTATACCATGGAAAAATCCCATTAGTATAGGCCAGAAGCAGACGTTCCGGTGAAAGATCTCCTCCCACAGCCAGCATTCCGTCTTCTTCCGCACCAGACGGCGGCGGAAACCACAGATCTTCATCCAGTAAGTATACAGCCATATCTATTCCCCAATTCGTTTAACTTTTCTGCTTTCCCGATGGAAATCCGGTACCACTTCACAAACCGTAAGCCTCTGATCCTGCACGGTGAAGCGCACATCAAAGCCGGAAAACTCCACACCGTAGATTCTGTCCGGAATATTCTGATAGGAAGGTCTGGGATCCTGTTTCAGTACCGCAATGATTGCTTCCTGCTTCTCCTTCGGAATCATGGAAAGCCAGCAGTCCGGGAAATCCACCTGCAGTTCGTAATCCAGCACGTCGCCGGCAAAACCGCTTAAGGCATCCGGATGGCTGTCTGTATATGGAAGATACGGCTTAATATCATAAATAGCGGTTCCGTCCATCAGATCTGCACCCGCCACATGGAGAACAGGTCCAAACTCGGAATCCAGTTCCATCCTTTCCAGTTTTACAGAAGAAAGTCCGATATCGTTGGGCCGGAAGGGCGAACGGGTGGCAAAAACGCCCATCCGTTTATTGCCTCCCAGCCTGGGAGGTTTCACCGTGGCGGACCATGAATGACGCTTTGTGCCGGAAAACTTCCACAGCAGCCAGATATAGGAATACCCTTCCAGACCTCTGAAAGCGTCGGGATTCCGATATTCCGGTTCAAAAACAATCCGGCCTTTCAGTTCTTCCACCAGACCGCTTTGTCTGGGAATTCCGAATTTCGCCGGGAAATCCGTATGAATATGCGCAATAATTTCCATTGTTTCTTTCATTTAAATAAAGTTGTTCAGAATTCCGATTACGAAACCGATTACCGCACCCAGCTTGACAATCATACCCAGTTCATTCTTCATAACCGAAAGAATCATTGCTTCCAGAGATTCATTGCTCATGGCAGCAACCCGTTCCTCAATGATTTCCCCTATACGGAACTGCTTTACCACAGAATCTGCATTGTTTTCAACAAAATGCTCATACGCCCTGCAGAGAGCGGATTTTACAGCAGGCATATACTGGTCAGATTCCCCAATCAGTTCTTTCAGCGGTTTTCCAGTCAGACTCTCTGTTTCTTCTTCCACATATCCCTGAATAACCGCTTTTCCCTCTGCATCCAGCCACTGATTCACATGTTCATTGATGGGTTCTTCAAAAGAATGCAGCAGATCCGGTGTCAGGAACATGGCAACAAAGGGATTGGAAATCACCTGTCTGATGACATCTGCCCCTTTGTCCATCAGCAGATAACCCAGATTCATCTGTCCGATCCGGTCTGTAATCCGATCTGTCACCATGGACTGAATACCTTTTTTCTTTTCTTCGTATGTTTCTTCACCCATCACACCGGAAAGCATGCTTCCCATGGATTCTTCACTGTTCAGAACGTTCTCCACTTCCTTTGCAATTCCGCCGGCCACTGCTTCTTCTGTCTTTTCATCCAGAAGAATCCGACGGACTTCATTGGCACCAAACAGTTCATCTTCCACCGCATGACCAATGGCACGGGCCAGATCTTTCTTTCTTCCCGGAATGATACCCGGCGTGAACGGCAGCGTATATTTACCGATTTTAACCGGATTTCTGGGATGAAATAACATTTTAACGGCAATATAATTGGTAAAATATCCGATCACTGCACCGATAACAGGACCGGAAAGCATAGCTACGATTTGCATAATCCTTTTCCTTTCTCCGGTATGACATCATATCGGTCTTATCCTATGATTTTATTATTCCGTTTCTGCTGCAATACACTGCCTGTGACAAAGGATACCACTGCACAGAACAGCACAATGGCAAGAATCATAATGGCACAGTGCATGAAAAATGTGTCCGGCAGAATGTTGATCACCGGATCCGTTGTATAATCAAAGATCCAGTAATCGTTATCAAAGGCAATATGATGGAAGGTCACAAAGCACCACTCCCAGTTCATGGCAATCAGACTGCCGATAATCAGCGGTATCACAATGGTTATGATGCCTGACAGCTTCAGAAATCCCCAGGATTTCCTTTTCATGAAATACAGAAACAGTATAGCACAGATAACCAGGTCTGCCAGAAACATTTTCTGAAATCCGGTAAAAATATCCTTCACTTCCTGAAAATGAATTCTTCCGCTTTCTGACATGGCAAGTCCGTTAAACTGCAGTTCCCCCTGATAAAACATGCTGTTGTAATCAATCAGAATGTCATAGTTTTCACGGATCATTTCCTCACTGTAACCGGATGTTTCCGGAATATGAAGATGTTCCATATCATAATAGTACAGCGGACGGAAATTCAGTGTGACAACCACTGCCAGTCCGATGTAAAGAAACATGAACAGCAGCGCCGCTGCTGCATTTTTCCAGGTAAATACTTTCTCCTTCATATGTTACCCCTCTGTCCGATCAGCTGCCTGCCTCCAAAAAGAGGCGGTTCATGTGTCCGGGACTCTTAACGCTTTTTCTTATCTCGTTTTCCATATTTTTCTCTTCTGCCTTCTCTGACAGATTCGGATTTTTCGCCCCGACTGAGTTTACCCACACGACCAAGCAGATCATCTTTTTTCAGTTTGCGGATTTTCTTTTTTGCATCGGGATGAACCTGATACTGATGGGCTCTTTGGGTCGTTTTTTCACGATCCGATGCATGTCCGTCTTTTCGGTCTGTTTTTTCATGACCCGATCCACGACGTTCCCCTCTCCGGAAGGATTCCCCGCGGCGGCGGCGTCTGGGCTCATATTTGAATACCGGAATATCCTCCTGTTCTTCTCCCATATGGTAACGGAGAAATGCCGCTGCCAGTTCCAGTGCGGTGCAGTCCTCTTCTTCCATTTTCTCTGTAATCATACGGGTTACATCCGTAAGATCCTGCTCTTTCAAAATGGCAGTCAGCTCATTCAATACCTTTCTTGCCTTGAACTGATTGATATCCGCAGAGGTGGGAACGGTTCTGGCTGTCATCTTTGTCTTGCAGACCCGTTCGATGTCCCTGATTTTATAAATTTCACGGCCCACCACCAGGGTGAAGGAACGGCCTGTTCTTCCGGCACGGCCGGTACGTCCGATACGGTGGACATAGTACTCGATTTCCTGGGGCACATCGAAATTGATAACCGCTTCCACATCGCCCACATCAATTCCCCTTGCGGCCACATCCGTTGCAATCAGCACATCGCAGGCACCATTTCGGAAAGAGTCCATCACCCGGTCACGGACTGCCTGAGAAAGATCCCCGTGCAGACCTTCTGCAAAATACCCTCTTCCCTTCAGATGTTCTGCCAGTTCTTCCACCATTCTCTTGGTGTTGCAGAAAATCAGAGTACGTTTCGGATTGTAGTAATCCAGAATTCTTGCCACGGATTCTCTTTTATTTTCCCTGCTTACTTCATAATAATACTGTTTGATGGATGGAACCGTCAGTTCCTTTTCAATGGTACGGATCAATACAGGATCCTTCTGAAACTCACTGGTAATATCCAGAATCGGCTGCGGCATGGTTGCAGAAAACAGGGCCGTCTGGTGCTCTCCGGGAATCTGCGACAGGATGGTTTCCATGTCTTCCCGGAATCCCATGGCAAGCATTTCATCTGCCTCGTCCAGAACCACAACCTTCAGACTCTGCAGTTTGATAGTATGGCGTCTCAGATGATCCATCACCCGTCCGGGTGTACCCACGATAATCTGAACACCATTTTTCAGGGAACGGATCTGCTTCAGGATGTCCTGTCCGCCATACACCGGAAGGACCTTGATACCGAACAGATATTTCGCAAATTTACGAATTTCATCTGCTGCCTGAATGGCCAGTTCTCTGGTGGGACAGAGAACCAGTCCCTGAAGCTCGTTCAGATCCGGGTCAATGGACTGCAGCAGGGGAATGCCGAATGCTGCGGTCTTGCCGGTTCCGGTCTGCGCCTGACCGATCAGGTCCTTTCCGGACATCATCACAGGAATGGCCTGTTCCTGAATGGGAGTGAACTGTTCAAAACCCATTTCGCTGACTGCACGCATGATTCCGGCATCAATTAAATTGTTATCTAAATTCTGTAAACTCATAAACTTCTCTCTCTCTTAAAAAAAAGGTCAGCACCTTATCCAAAGGGCCGACCGGAATAAATACAAAAACCAGTATATCATACAATCAGGAAGCCGTCAAATCAATTCGGCACTCTGCAGTGCTTTTGCATGGTTCAAAAACCATGCTTTTTACAAAAACAGGAAAATCAGAGTATGGTTCCGCCGCCGATTACCAGATCTTCATCATACAGCACCACAGCCTGTCCCTTTGTAATCCCTCTCTGGGGCTGATCAAAGGTCACACGGATCTTCTTTTCTCCGATCTGTTCCACCACAGCCCAGTCTTCTTTCTGCTTATAACGGATCCTTGCCTTGCATCGAAGGGGTTCTTTTATTTCGTCCATTGCAATCAGATTGACCTCATCCGCTTCCAGAACACGGGTGAACAATTCATCGGATTCCCCCAGAACCACTTCATTTCGCTCCACATTTTTTTCGCAGACATAGAGTGGTCTGGGCAGAGACAGACCCAGTCCCCGGCGCTGTCCCACGGTATAACGGATCATTCCTTTGTGTCTTCCCATTACAGTTCCGTCCTTCAGGACAAAATTGCCGGGTTCGGAGGTTTCACCTGTATAGCGTTCAATAAATCCCGCGTAATCTCCATCAGGCACGAAGCAGATATCCTGACTGTCGTGTTTCTTTGCATTGATAAACCCATTGGCTTCTGCCATTTCGCGGATTTCCGATTTGTGATATTCGCCCAGCGGAAACAGAGTGTGGGAAAGCTGTTCCTGGGTCAGATTGTATAACACATAGCTCTGGTCCTTGGAAGCGTCCACTGCCTTACGTAGAAGATATCGCCCTGTTTTTTCATCATAGCTGATCCGGGCATAGTGACCGGTTACCACATAATCCAGTTCCAGTTCCCGCATCCGGTTCATCAGCTTTTCAAATTTGATATAACGATTGCAGTCAATGCAGGGATTGGGGGTCCCGCCTTCCTGATAGGTACGGATAAACCGCTTCATGACATATTCCTCAAAATTTTCCCGGAAATTAATCACATAAAAAGGAATATCCACACGTCTTGCCACCGCTCTGGCATCCTCCACATCGTCCAGAGAACAGCAGGTATTCTCCCTGTCCACGGCAATCTCGTCATTGGAATATAATTTCATGGTTACACCCACACAGTCATAACCGCGTTCTTTCATCATCCAGGCGGCCACACTGGAATCCACACCACCGCTCATGGCAATCAGGGCACGCTTTCCTTCTCCATCTCTGACAAACTGTTTTTCTTCCATATCTATTTCCGATATATCATTTGCTGATATATCTGTCCTTTCTTTTTTAAATTATCTTTTTTTAAACCATTTTCAGACATTTTTCCAGCCACAAAACAGTGGTTTCTTCACGCATCACCGCACCCATCAGCACCAGATAATCTCCCATCTCCTGTGCTTCCGGTTCCGGCACATTTTTAAACTTTTTCTGATTTTCTTTCAGATGCTTCAATCTCTCCCTGTGCTGATTCAACTGACTTTCTATGAGATCTCTTCGAATCGGTCCCGGCATCTGCCCGGAAAAATACATGCGGAGCCGGAATACATCCTTGGCGGTGGGCTGCATGGGAACATCCTGAATCAGCCATTCGTTAAATTCCTTCTTTCCTTCTTCCGTCAGATGGTATACCTTTTTTTCCAGAACAGTACCTGATATTTCCACTTCAAAGTCAATCAGACCTTCCTCGGTCAGTTTCTTTAATTCCGGATAAATCTGACTGTGCCCTGCCGTCCAGAATTCCGACAATGTGGTCTGAAATTCCTGGGTAATATCATATCCCGTCATGGGTTTCTGACAGATCAGTCCCAGTATCGCGTATTTTAATGTCCGTGCCATATCTTCTCCCTTTGTCCGACAAATCAAAATAATCTGTTCGGACTCTCTCCTTTGTAACCGTCATTGTAATGAAAAAACCTTCTTTTTTCAACATGTAAATATTGACATGTTTATAGGGTGATGTTATATTATGATGTTGGGGTCAAAAGACTTTGACCGGTCACCCATTATTTTTCGAATCTGAACAGATTCTGAGAGTACATAAGGAGATTTAAATGGAACGTAAATACCCTCATCTTTGTTCCCCGATTACTCTGGGACGCACAACTTTCCGCAATCGTATGTTTTCAGCCCCCATGGGCGGTACCGATATCACCAATGATGGCTGTATCGGACCCAAGTCAACTGCATTCTATGAACTTCGTGCAAAAGGCGGTGCCGGTGCGGTAACCGTATCCGAGTGCATGGTTCACCCCAAAACCGACGGCTCCCATGCTTACCATCTGGATGAAAGCATCCTGAATTCTCTGGCATGTGCAGCCTACACAGCCGATGCTATCCGTCGTCACGGATGTATGCCCAGTCTGGAACTGTCACATTCCGGTATGTATGCAGGAACCTACATGACCGACAAAAACAAACAGAAATCCATGAATCAGTGGGGTCCTTCCGATACCGTTCGTCCTGACGGTGTTGAGGTAAAGGCTCTGACAAAGGAGATGCTTTCCGAAATCGCAGCTTCCTACGGTCACGTTGCCGGTCTGGCGAAACGTGCCGGCTTTGAAATGATCATGATTCACGGCGGTCACGGCTGGCTGATCAACCAGTTCCTGTCCCCCTACTTCAATAAACGTGAAGATGAATACGGCGGATCACTGGAAAACAGATGCCGTTTTGCCATTGAAGTACTGAAATCGGTCCGTGAAGCAGTGGGACCTGACTTCCCCATCGAATTCCGTCTCAGCGGCTCCGAGCTGTTTGAAGGCGGCTATGATCTGGCAGAGGGCTGCCGCATCGCCGAACAGATCGAACCTTATATCGATCTGCTTCATGTATCTGCAGGTACTTATCAGCGAGGTTTCGGCGACACCCATCCTTCCATGTTCAAGGAACACGGCTGCAATGTATATCTGGCTGCGGAAATCAAAAAGCATGTAAAGGTTCCCGTTGCCACCCTGGGCGGTCTGAATGATCCTGCACAGATGGAAGAAATCATTGCTTCCGGTAAAGCAGATGTTGTATACATGGGTCGTGCGCTTCTGGCAGATCCCGAACTGCCCCGTAAGGTTACCGAAAACCGTGATGAAGATATCGTTCGCTGCCTGCGCTGCTTTACCTGCATGGCAGAACGCGCAGTTACAGCAACACGCCGCTGTACGGTAAATCCTCTCATCGGACGTGAAATGGAAGGCAGTGAAGTACAGCCTGCACCCGTAAAGAAGAAAGTTCTGGTGGCAGGCGGTGGCCCCGGTGGATTATATGCAGCTTACACAGCCGCACGCCGCGGACATCAGGTTATCCTCTGTGAAAAGGAACAGGAAACCGGCGGTATCCTGAAGGGAGAACAGGGTCTGTCTTTCAAACATGAAATGTATGAACTGGGCAATACCTATACCCGTTTCTGCAAAAATGCAGGTGTTGAAATCCGTACAGGTGTCGAAGTAACAAAGGAATATGCCGATGCAATCGGTGCTGATGCTCTGATTATCGCTGTCGGTTCCGCACCCATCATTCCTCCCATTCCCGGTCTGGACGGCAAGCAGGTCACCCTGGTAAATGACTACTATCTTGCACCGGAAAAGGTAACCGATCAGGTGGTTGTTCTGGGCGGTGGTCTGGCAGGATGTGAAATCGCAATCCATCTTGCAAAAGAAGGCAAACGGGTTCATCTGGTTGAAATGCGTAAGGAACTGGCTCCCGATGCAAACGTACGCCATCGTCCGCTGATGCTGAAGGAAATCGATCAGCTGGTAACCGTACACACCGAGTACCGTGGTCTGGAGGTAACCGAAGAAGGCGTGCTCTGTGCAGATAAAGAAGGAAATGAAGTAATGGTGCCCGGCACCAGCGTCATCTGTGCACTGGGTCAGAGACCGCTCACAAATGTGGTAAACGAACTGCGCGACTGTGCACCCTACGTTGCCGTGATTGGTGACTGCAGCCGTGTATCCAATATCACAAACGCTGTATATCAGGGTTATCACGCAGCACTGGATATTTAAATGACACAGAAAATTTTGTGAACAGTCCCTTTTTCGCACTTCAAGCCAGTCAGTATATCCACCACGGGTACAGAACCTGAGTCTTTGAAGCTCTAGAGCTCAAGTTCCTTTTTCCAGGGGCCGGTGCCAACGCATGAATCCGCCTGATGCGGATTCATTTGAACGGTGGGCACCTAATCTCGCAGGGCCGAAACCTGCGAGATTACCCCTT
>JBJELP010000104.1:0-2972 GCA_051879215.1 Lachnospiraceae bacterium | reverse complement strand
TCAAGGAAGAGGAGAACCAGCAGATTGTGAGTGATGTTGCATCTTACAATTTAACTCCTGAACAGCTGGCACAGTTCTTACAGCTGGCAGGCAGTGGTAAATTGCAGGAATTGTTAAACGGTCAGGTGAAAATGCCTGAACCGGTAACCATGAGTAATGCCGGAGATGAGCCGGCAGAGGATGATCTGTTTGATGAAAATGAGGAGGATGATCAGGATGAAGATAACTAAGATGATGAAGAAATGTGTATCAGGAGTGCTTGTTGGCATGACTGCGTTAGTGGGATTTGTTCCACTTCCTGTATATGCACAGGGTAAGGAAGCAGAGTGTATCTGTGAAGAAAAATGCACGGAGGACTGCATCAATGAGGACTGCGAAGTCTGTATCTATGATTACCATTACTGTGAAGGAAAAGAAGCAGAAAAGGAGCCGGAAGAGGAAAGCTATGGGCCTCTTACTCCTGATGGAAATATGAATCTGGTTGATGACTATGGTTCTTTTGAGGCCGGTGGCAAGCAGTTCATTACTGTGACCACGAAATCCGGCAACTTCTTTTACATCATCATAGATCGTGATGATAAAGGAACCGAGACTGTACACTTCTTAAATCTGGTGGATGAATCGGATCTTCTGGCGTTGATGGAAGATGAGGAAGTGGAAACATATATGGCCTCCAAGGGTATGACCGGGACTGAGGAACAGCCATCGGAACCGGAAACAACCGTAGAGGAAGTAAAGGAAGAGTCTGAGGAAGAGGAAACGGAACCTGAAGCCCAAAAGAAAAGCCCGAATGTGACAGGAATCATGGGAGTGATACTTATTTTGGCATTAGGCGGTATTGGAGGATTTATGTACTTTAAGTCCGGAAAGGCAAAGAAAAAGCAGGATGCACCGGATCCTGATATGGATTATCTGGACGATGACGATGAGGATTACCTGGATGCTCTGGATGAGGAGCCGGAAGAGGAAATCTGTTCAGAGGAGGAAGACGATGGTGAGGAAGAGTAGATATCTTGGATACGCAAAGGGAGTCCTGAATATCAGGAAGAAGAATAGAAGGACTTCCACAAAGGAGTCGGTGCTGACAAGATTGAAAAAATTAAGGGATAAGGACTTTTCCATGACCATCCCTGTTGCAAAAGGAAACCCGGATGAACATTAGCGGGATTCGTCCAAAGCAGGAATTTTATGATTCTGTCATAGCACAGGAGCGGAAAAAAGAGAAGGTGTACAAACTGAATCAGGTGGCTATCCGTTTGGTGGATATGCCACCTCTTTTAAGTGATACTCCGATGGATGGACCGGAAGCAGCTGTTAAGGTCATGGCAGACATGCTGAAGGACTATGACAGAGAGGTTGTGGCAATCGTAAATCTACAGTCAGACGGACGGCCAATCAACATGAATGTGGTAAGCATGGGAGCACTGGACCAGTCAGTCGCGCATCCGAGGGAAATCTTTAAGAGCACGATCCTGTCAAATGCTGCTTCCATAATGCTGGTTCATAACCATCCGTCCGGAAGACTGGTGCCAAGTTCAGAAGACATTGTACTTACGGACAGGGTAAAGAAGCTGAGTGACCTGATCGGAGTCAGGTTTCTGGATCATGTTATTGTCGGACCAGGAAAAGATTATTATTCCTTTCACCAGAAGGAGCAAATGCCGCTGTCCTCGTTAAAACTGACGAAGGATTTGAATGATATTGAATTGGAGGGATTTAGAGTGGCGGAAAATACAGTACAAAAAGAAGCAAAGATGACAGCAACACTTACCGTTGCAGAATGTGGTGAATTTCATTCGATGGGGGAAGAACATGCCGGCATCAAGACAGTTAAGGAAGCGATGGAGATATTTGAAAGTATTCCTCCGGAGCGCATGAATGGCATTCCGGCAATTGGTGTGCGTGTGGAAAATGCAGAGGCACCTGAGCTGTTTAGTGAGATTGATATTTTTAATGGCAAAAGCTTTGACATGGAAGCTTTATCCTATGTGCCAGAGATTGGCAATGACTGGAATGCACAGAAGCTGATTGCGGAACTGATTCATGCATATCCGGAAGCAGAAATCGTGGGAGAAATCCCGGAGGGGATACAGAAGAAAATACAGTTCATTGAATCCAGGGAGAAACAGGCCGAGCAGTTAAAGACTGTAACTGACCAGTTGGAGAAGGGCGTTGTGGAGGTATTCCAAAGCGACAAATACAAACAGTTCCTGGACACAATGGCAAAATTTCCCCGATATTCCGTAAACAATTCCATTCTGATCATGATGCAGAGACCGGATGCAAGCCTCTGTCAGAGCTTTACCGGATGGAAAGAGATGGGAAGGTATGTAAAAAAAGGAGAGAAGGGTATCAGTATTCTTGCCCCGGCGCCATACAAGATTGAGAGGGAACAGACCAAGCTGGATGACAAGGGAAAGCCATTGTTTGATGCGAATGGGGAGCCGGTAACGGAGAAAGTGGAAGTAACCATCCGTGCCTTTAAGGTGGTGAAGACGTTTGATGTGTCACAGACAGACGGAAAAGAACTTCCCTCCATAGGACCTGATGAACTGGTTGGAAGTATTGAAGGATATCCGAAACTTTTGCAGGCTTTACAGGAAATCAGTCCGGTACCGGTTACTTTTGAGCAGATTGAGGGAGAAGCGAAAGGTTTTTATCATCAGGAAGATAAAAGAATTGCAATCCAGGATGGAATGAGTGAGGTTCAGACAATTAAGACTCTGCTTCACGAAATGGCGCACCAGAAGCTTCATGATAAGGATGCAGTGGCAGCTGCAGATCATGTATCAAGGAATGGAAAAGAGGTAGAGGCTGAGAGCGTGGCATATGTTGTGTGCCAGCATTACGGTATCAACACTTCTGACTATTCCTTTTCTTATGTGGCAGGGTGGTCCGAGGGAAAGGAAACCCCGGAATTAAAGAGTTCACTCGACAAAATCCGACAGACTGCAGCAGATTTCATTTACCAG
>JBJELP010000103.1:0-2975 GCA_051879215.1 Lachnospiraceae bacterium | reverse complement strand
ACTGATCCGTAATGTTCCATACCTCCCTATCCTCCGGCCAGGCAAAGGCAAGCAGTCTGATCATGGACTGATCTTTCAGCCAACAAAGGCCCGCATAGGAATAGATATAGGGTATCAGTTCGTAGCGAAGGCGGTTTGCGGCAAGCAGAGCATCATAGAACGGCTGCCCCGCGTTCTCATAATGCCACAGTTCTCTCCTGCAATCTGTCCCGTGACCACGAAACACCGGTAAAAATGCCCCCCACTGGAACCATCTGACAAACAGTTCACGGTAACCCAGATCCTGACAGCCTTCCGGATACTCTCCCTTCCAGTACCACATATTGCCGCGTTTGACAAAGAAGGCACCGATATCCACCGTCCAGAAGGGCAGACCGCTGGCACAGAAATGAAGTCCGGCTGCCACCTGTCTGCGCAGGGTATCCCAGGAAGCTTCCGTGTCTCCCGACCAGAGAATGGTTCCGTAACGCTGCTGTCCGGTATAGGCACTTCTCGTCAGATTGACCACACGCTTCTCATTTTCCGCTCTCTGTCCCTCGTAGATACCACGGGCATGATACAGTCCAAAGGCATTCATTTTTTCCACAGGCAGATGATTGCTCACTGCATTGCAGTATTCTGCATACATCACTGCAGGCTCCACCCGCTCCGGATGGTTCCACTCAGGCGTAAACGGTTCGCTGCTGTCGCACCACCAGGCATCCACACCGTGCACCAGCAGGCCCTTTTTAAGCTGCTGCCAGTAAAGCTCCCGTCCTTCCCCGGAAAGCGCGTTGTAAACAGTACAGCCCGGCAAAAGCAATCCCTGCTCCCGGAACTCTTGATAGTTCTCCGTGTTTTCCGCCATGTTCGGCCAGATGGAGAGCATAAAATGTACCTGCCTGTCATGCAATTCTTCCACCATACGTCCCGGCTCAGGGAAACGGCCGGAATCGAAGGTTTTCTGCCCCCATTGATTGTCCTCCCAGGAACACCAGTCCAACACGATACCGTCCAGGCCGATGCCCCTCTTTCGGTACTCGTCCGCCACTTCCAGAATCTCCTCCTGGGTCTCATAGCGTTCCTGGCTCTGCAGATAACCGAACGCCCACCGGGGCAGCAGCGAAGCCTTTCCTGTCAGTCTTCTATATTCCCCGACAACACCGTCCATGGTGCCGCCATTCATGAAATAATAATCCATCTCCCGGTCTGCTTCCGTGTACAGATAGGAGCCCTGCATCGTGTCGCTGAAAATCATGGGACTGTAGGTATCCATCAGAATGCCGTAACCCAGAGTGGAAACGAGCATGGGAATGGCAATCTTTCTGTTCGCCTGGTGCAGATAGACCACCTGCCCTCTTAACGAGCCAAAGCCCTCCTCCTGCTGCCCCAGTCCGTAAAGAGCTTCCTCCTCGGCCCACTCCAGATGAAGTCTGGTGTGAAAGCTCTTCCCCGCCGGGATTTTCGCCGCCTCCCGTACCACCTCCTTGACACCGTCCGGCGTGACAACCTTTTCTGTCCGGATACTGTCTTCCTGAAGCTGATAAACTGTGAATTCCTCCAACGTTTTGCTGTCCTGCCCGCGCTCCTTGAGCAGGCACTTCCCCTCTCCGTCAAGATAACGGAAGGAAGCAGTCTCCCTGTTGATCACAATTTTTACGTGCTCTGTGTAAAAACACAGTTCCGTCTCATTCTCCGTATAGTCCCAGTCCCTGAAAACCTCATGACAGATCACACCGGGTTTTACCTCCTCTGAGAACGCCTCATTCTGTGTATATGTAATTCGTATCGTCCTGTCATTTTTCGGCTCCAGCCTGTGCATTCCTGCTTCGGAATACAGATACAGCCTGTCCTCCCGGCGCTCTGCGCGCTCAATTTTCCTGCTCTTTGCTTCGGTTACACACAACATCCTTTTTCCTCTTTCCATATACGTTTCTCCCGGCATCTCCCACGCATTCTCGGATATTCGCAGGGAACATTCTGCGGACAGTCGCCTCTGTTCGTTCCGTACATAAAGCCCGGGAGAAAAAATGCCGGGGTTCTTTTTTCCGTCAACAGTTCTGTCAGAATCACACCTTCCCAAGGCTGATCTGCCTGATTCCGAATAGTAATTTTTACCCGACAGGGTGACTGCGGATTCCCATCTCCGCCCGTTTTTTCCCAGACTGCTCGTAAATTCTGTTGCTCCACCGGCAGATAATCCTCACCGTCTTGTTCTTTTCTCCTGGCAGAGAACAAAAATTTCATGTTTCATTCCTTTCATCATCGCTGGAAGATTTTACTTCATTTCTTTTTCAAATCTAAAAAAGTAATTGTTTTCCAATGGAATATTTCCAGCAGTATCACTCGTTTGATGCGGGTCTTTATGCTTTGGATTAAAGAATTCTACAATCTTGAAACCACAACGATTTATGTAGAAATGAATATTTCGTTTGTCGTAATATGGTGTATGTGTTTCCCAAATCTTTGTTTCAGGATGTAACTCTTCAATAGATTTCCATATCTTAAACCCATTCCCAGCATTTTGTGAGTCTGATTTCACATATAAAAGATGAAGTGAATTGTATCCAGTATTATCATCTATTACTATTATTGTACCACCAACTCTTTCTCCGTCAATTTCTGCAATATAGGCTTCAGGCCTTTGGTTTCAAAAGACTCTTCAATATCTTTTGTAGGAAGAATTGTCTTTTCAAATTCTCCAAATTCTTCTACATAAGCTTTTTGAAAAGCTTCTTGAATTTCACTTATAAATGTGTTTTTATCCTCATCAGAAATAATAGGTCTTAAAATCATTTTGTTCATACTTCATTGTTCTCCTTATATTTTCATAATCTATTTCATCAAAGAAGTATGTCTTTATTCTCTTCCACCCCAATTCGAGATGGTCAAAATATTCGCATCATATGTTTTGCTCATATATCTTATTCCTATAAAAAGTAATCGAGTAGGAGGGAGTGATTAACTCCCGTCCTCTCACACCACCGTGCGTACCG
>JBJELP010000102.1:0-13368 GCA_051879215.1 Lachnospiraceae bacterium | reverse complement strand
AGGTGACATATTCCGGTAAAAGATTACTGTTTGGTAAAAACAGTGCTGCCTGCGGTGTAATGGCTATGATAAATGTCCATACAAAGGGACCGATTGTCAATAGTAAATAGAGCACCAGCGCTGCATAAAACCCTGTCTTTTTTATCACGTTCATGAGTAATCCACCTCCTTATTCAGCGTATAGAGGTATAATACTCCCAGAATCATGGCGAAAAACAGTACGATATAGGTAACGGCACTGCCTTTTCCAAAATTCAGGAAGGCAAAGGTGGTCAGATAACTTTCCATCAGAATATTCTTTCCCAGATCGCTGTATCCGGACAGGGATACGATTTCATCAAATACATTGATTGCTGTTACGGAAGCCGAAGTGATTCCCAGGGCAAAAAAAGGTCTCATCAATGGAAGAGTGATATGGCGGAAAATTCCCCATTTGTCTCCTCCATCGATTCTGGCTGCTTCAAAAATCTCGTGGGGAATGGATTTTCTGCCCGCCAGACAGACCAGTGCCATAAACGGTACATTCCTCCATACGACCACAATGGAGACCACCAGCAATAACGTCCATCTGCCTGCGAGGAATTGGATGGGTTCCTGTATCATTCCCATCCGGATCAGTATTTTGTTTAAAAATCCATATCCGGAAAAGAAAACGAATTTCCAGAGAATTCCGTTTACAAATGGCGGTAAAGCCCACGGCAGGATGGTGAAGGCCAGTAATGCTCCGGACAGTCTTCCTTCGATATTTAAGAAAATGGAGACCAGATATCCGATGATGGTTGTAAACACCACCACAAACACAAGGATAAAAATGGTATTCTGCATACTGTACTGAAAAGATTCCGATTGCAGGATGTCCACATAGTTTTTGAATCCTATGAATTGAATATCTCCGGGAGCAGTCAGCTTCCATTTTTTCAGACTATAGGTAAATGTTGTAAAAATCGGATAGAATACTAAGACACCCATGATCAGAATCATGGGTGCCAGTAAAAGATAAGGTAATATCTTTTTTTTCATTTTTCTGCTTTATTTTGTTTTCCTGTTTTATTCGGCAAGGAGCCTGTTTAAAGCTTCTGCCATTTCGGTATAAGCTTCATCCGCACTCAGTTCACCCAGCGCCATTTTGTTGATGGCATTGTACATGGCACTGCTCATTTCCGCATAGTATGCAGGAACACCATTGGGGAAAGGAGAAGCGATTAACTCAGCCTGTTCTGCCATTGCACCGGCGTTCTGAATGGTTCCGTTTGTTACAAGTTCATTTAAAACCGATTTACGGGTGGGAAGATTTCCAAGAGAAGCATGCAGCTCTTTCTGCATGTCAGCGGAGGTATACCACTCAACAAACTTCTTTGCTGCTTCTTTGTGTTCGGATGCTTCCATCACGCCGATTGCTTCCGGAAGTGCCATGGTAACACTTGCTTTTGCATCTTTACCGGGTGAAAGAATCGGTTCAACCTGTCCCACAACTTCGGATGCTTCCGGATTCTGGCATTTTCCAACCATGAATGTGGGTCCCACAAGGAAACTTGCGGTTCCGCCGGCCAGACGCATATAGGCTTCTTTACCTGAAGAAGTCTTATCTTCCGGTGCGGAATATCCTTCATCAATGGCTGTCTTAATATAGTTTAATGCAGCTTTGATGGATTCTTCATTAAAGGTGCCGTCTTCATTCCAGACGATTCCATTCATCTGGAAAGCAGTCCACATCAGATTGGTTGCGGTTTTTTCTTCTGCATTCAAAGGAAGTGCAAGGGGATGCGCAATCCCTGCATTCTGCAGCGCTTTGCATGCTGCTAAAACATCGTCATAGGTCTTCGGTTCTTCGGTGATTCCTGCATTGGCAAAATGCTCTTTATTATAGTATGCAAGACGATAATCATTTGCATAAGGAAGAGCCAGGATCTTACCATCTGCAGTAAAGGTGTCCAGTGAAAGAAAATCGGATTTGTCTGCATCGGAAAGTTCCAGTGGTGTCAGCCAGCCGGCAGCATGGAATTCCCCAACCCATGACCAGTCCACTTCAACCACATCGGCAACACATTTATTTGCGGCAGCTGCGGTAGCCAGTTTTTCACGGATATCATCCCAGCCGACTTCTGAAACTACGACTTCAATACCGGTTTCTTCTGTAAAAGCATCCAGTTGTTCGTCGGATGGGATTGCCCAGTCCGGTGCCATAAAGGTGATGGTTTCGCCTTCGGGTTTTGCAGCCGCTGTTGATCCGGATTCGGATTTTTTATTGGATGAACCGGATCCACTACACCCTGCGAGTATGGATGCAGCTATTGCCATACTCAACAATACTCTGATTAATTTTTTTCGCATAATACTTCCTCCATGATTGATTCGATTCCATGATACAGACAGATTTTTCCGCACTACATGCTCCCGAAATCCTTTTGCTCCTTGTATCATGATATCACATTATCAGTATAGTCATTTTATCATAGATAAGGCTCTGTTGGCTAACAAAAATTATCTATATTGCTGTATGATTTATAGATATAATCATTAATTATCCATCTTCTAGTATGCCTCACTTTAATTGACAAACTGTTTCATGCAGGACAAATTTTCAGCCTGCAAGGCGAAGGAATGAACAGTACCTAGAACAAATAATTGACTCCGATGATCAGGAGTCCCAGAACCACAAGAACACATCCGGTTGCCCGGTTCAGTGTTTCCGGTCTGGCTTTATTGGCAAATCTGGCTGCGATTCGGGCCCATAAAAGGGTGGACAGGATACAAAACACAAAGGCTGCCGGATCCGGTGCACCGCCGATGGTAAAATGACTGACAGCACCTGTAAAGGCGGTAAAAGCCATGATAAATACGCTGGTTCCCACAGCTGTCTTCAATTCATAATTCATGACAGATGTCAGGATAATGAGCATCATCATGCCGCCGCCGGCTCCGACAAAGCCGCAGATAAATCCGATCATCATACCGCAGAGAATGGATTGAATCAGTCTCTTTTTCGGATCTGTCTGGCCCATGGCTTCTTTTGTGGTCATAATCGGTTTGACAATGAATTTGATTCCCAGAAGAAATGTCATAAATACACTGAAATTTCCCATGGTCCGGTTGGGAACCAGGCTGGATACATAGCTTCCCACCACGGTGAAAGCCAGTACGCTTACCATCATGGCGATTCCGTTTCGGATGTCCAGATTTTTATTTTTTCCATAGGTATAGGCACTGACTGCGCTGGCAAGAACATCACTTGCCAATGCGATTCCCACGGCATCATAGGCTTCCATATGCAAAAATGTAATCAGCATGGGACTGATTACTGCAGCAGCACTCATACCGGCAAATCCGGTTCCCAGACCGGCACCGATACCGGCGGCGAAACAAACCATAAATTTATAAAATAATTCCATTCTCCATCACTCCCTGTTATTTATTTTTTTTGCCATCATTTTCCACATTCCGGGCCATACGCTCCACAAATTCCCGCATCGTTTGAAGTTCCTCCGGGGAAAATCCCTGCACCATGGTTTCTGCAAATCGGATCTGTCCCTGTCTGCCCATGGATACGATTTCATCGGCTTTCGGACACAAGGTCAGATGGATGGTTCTTCGGTTGTTGTTCCGATGGGAACGCATCAGATACCCCTTTTCTTCCAGAGATTTTACAGATTCCGATACGTGTGACTTGGAAATGCCGCGCTTTTCAACCATGTCGGTTGCGGTATCAAACTGCGGGTTGTTGGCTAGAAACAGAAGGATATCCAGTTCGGTCCGTGACAGATGATATGCTTCACAAACCGGTTCGATGGATTTTCCATAGGCTTTTTCACAGGCAGATTTGTAATTCCATAATTGTTCCAGCATTTTAATTCTCCATTTGTATGAATAATTCTTTTTTAAAAAGTTCTTTTGCGAACTGTTCGATAGTGAACTATTATAGAAAGAAGAGGAGTATCTGTCAAGTGACTTTTCGCAGAAAAATGAACACCGATATCAAATTTGGCTCTGAACAGTATCCAGATTTGTGTTGACAAAATATAAACACTCGTTTACAATATAGTAAACGGTCGTTTATATTTTATAAAGAATCATTTAAGAAAAATCATTTTAAGAGGATTTGGATGAAAACAACAAAAGAACGGATTTTAACCACTGCGCTCAATATGTTTGCCGAGCGTGGTTTTGATGCGGTTTCCACCAGTATGATTGCCGGGGAACTGGGGATTACGAAAGGTGCATTATACCGGCATTTTCAAAATAAGCAGGAGATTTTTGACTGCATCATTCAAAGGATGTTTGAGCTGGATGCAGAGCGTGCAGAAGAGGGACAGGTTCCGGCAAAAACCTATGAGGAAAGTGCTGACAGCTACAGTCAGACGGAGTTTCCGGATTTCTGTGAATTTGTCATCGGTCAGTTTGATTTCTGGACGGAGGATGGGTTTGCCTCTGCTTTCCGGCATATGATCACCATTGAACAGTATAAAAATCCGGAGATGACCCGGTTATATCAGGATGTGCTGGCCGGGGGACCGGTGAAATATTCGGAAAATCTGCTGCGGGAGCTGATTGAAGGCGGGAAATTGAATGCAGCCGCTGCCAAAAAGGGACCGGAATATCTGGCCATTGAACTGTTTGCCCCTTTGCAGCTGATAATTCAGCTGGCAGACGGCGGTGAAGACCGGGAGGTTTTGAAAAAGCGTCTGCGGGAGATCACAATGGATTTTGAAAAACGCTATCAGACAGAGCAGATGTAGATCTGGATCTGTATTCAGGAAAAGAGAAAAACGGGGAAGAAAACCTCGATTATCGAAAATGTACTCTCGGAATTTTTTTCATATGGTTAACAGATTCCGAGAGTACATGAAAAAGAAATGGAGAAAAACAATGAATCATAACAATATTATTATTCGACTGGAGAAGAAAGAAGAATATCGCGAAGTAGAAAACCTGGTCAGAGAAAGCTTCTGGAATGTGTATCGTCCGGGTTGTCTGGAGCATTATGTCCTGAATCAGCTGCGTGATGATGATGCATTTGTACCGGAGCTTGATTTTGTGATGGAACTGGACGGCAGACTGATTGGCCAGAACATGTTCATGTGTGCAGTGATTCATGCAGATGATGGAAGAGAAATTCCGATTATGACCATGGGTCCCATCTGCATTGCCCCGGAGTTCAAACGAAAAGGCTATGGAAAGATTTTGCTGGACTATTCACTGGAAAAGGCAGAAGAAATGGGCTGCGGTGCAGTCTGCTTTGAAGGAAATATTGATTTTTATGGAAAAAGCGGATTTACCACGGCAGGTACCTATGGAATTCGTTATCACGGACTGCCGGAGGGCGAAGATGCGTCCTTCTTTTTGTGCAAAGAATTGAAAGAAGGATATCTGCAGGGAATTACAGGGGAATATGCCACACCAAAGGGATATTTTGTAGATGAAGAAGCTGCAGAGAAATTTGATCAGGCATTTCCGCATAAGGAGAAACAAAAACTTCCGGGACAGCTTTTCTAGAGAAAAAAGAAATTGTCAAATTTTGTTCCAGCCGTTATACTTTATTCGTATCAGAGCGGCAAAGGCGTCGGGGATTCACCTGAAGTCTTTGTCGTTTTTTTACTTTCAAGGAAAAACGCTTTTTCCCTGGAGAGCAAAATGCTCCGCAAAGATGCGCAGCTGGGGGAAAGGAAGCATATGCTGCGCATATCGCTTGAGGCGAAAGTGTGTGCGAACACGCATTTTTTTACTGATAAATGAAAACGGGAGGTGCCTGAATGATTACATGCAGGGATGTATATAATCTGCAGCTGGATGGAGTTGAGTTATTGACGGGAGAGACCGGACTGGATCGTATGGTATCCTGGACCTATATGGTTCAGACCAGACCTTTCAACGATCACATGAATCCGGGAAATTTTGCTTTGATTGTGGTGGATTATGTTCGTTTTACCATGGAATCTGTATTTGATGTGATGACAGAACTGAATGAACTGGGAATTTCCGGTCTGGCAGTTTCCATAGAAAATGACAGGGAATGTATTCCGAAGAAGCTGATTACCCGTGCTTTGGAGCTTCAGCTGCCTTTGTTTTATGTCAGGTGGGAAGGAGCTTCCTTTGTGGATATTGCCCAGAGTGTGGGAAAGCTGATCCTGGAAAATGAGGTGAGAAATAAAAGAACGGGGGATTATCTGTATAATCTGCTGTTCGGTTATGAAGTGAATGCGAAATATGTTGAAAAAATCTCTGCACAGTTCGGACTGGATTTTTCAAAGCCCTATCGGGTTGGGATTATTGTAATCGACAGAAAATATGGTGTCAATCTGGAGCAGAATGAGCATACCTATGAGTATTATACGGATTGTCTGAACAGGGAAGTCATTCATATGAAGAAAAAGCCGATGTATATGCGGTTCCTGAATAAGTTTGTTTTATTGTTTGAAGCAACGGAAACAAAGGAAACGGAGCATGAGCTGGAGGCTGTGTTGACGGAGCTGGACAACAGACCCCAGTTCCGGGATCTGATTCGAGGAACCTGTATATTGGGAAATACCTATACCAATCCCAGTGATTTCGGAAAAAGCTATCAGGAAGCGAAAAGTCTGATTCCAAAGAAAGACATTCTGCCGAATCCAAGACACAAAAAGGTACTGAGTGCAAGCTCCATGGGAATCTACAAGTTTATGTTTAACAGCGGAAATCAGCAGGAAATCCTGGACTATTGCAATGATCGTCTGCGAAAACTGGAAGAATATGATCATGCCAATGGGACTTATCTGCAGGAAACGCTGGTTGCCTATTACATGAATCGATTTAACGTCGGAAAAACAGCGGAAGAGTTATTTGTACATCGAAATTCCCTGCAGTACCGATTAAAAAAAATAGAGGAAATTCTGGATTATTCTCTGGACGATGCCATGGAATATCTGGATCTGGTCAATTGCATATTAATTAAAAAACTGATGTTTCTATAGAAATGCACAGGCTTTCCGGACCATTCATTTTCACCGGGACTGTGCAAAATAAACAGAATGACTGTGTATCATACACATTGTAATCGTGCGGAAATTCGTTTATCATCTGAACATCAGCAAAGGCGCTGGAGAGAAATCTTCAGCGCCTTTTGTGATTTGCTGTATGAAAACAATGGAACAGCAGTTCCGCATCAGGGAGGAAATAATATGAAGATGAAAAAAGTTTTGGCAATGATTCTGGCAGGTGTAATGACCGTTTCTGCTTTATCAGGATGTGGTTCTTCAAATACATCCGGAAAAGAAGATACATCAGAAGCAGCAGGAGATTCTGCAAAAGTACTGCGTGTGGGCATGGAATGTTCATATGCACCATTCAACTGGACACAGGATACCGATACCACACCGGATGGAAGCAAAGCCGTTCCGATTTATGGATCTGATTATTACGCATACGGTTATGATGTGGCAGTGGCCCAGAAGCTGGCAGATGAAATGGGTATGGAACTGGAGATTCATAAGGTTGAGTGGTCATCCATTGGTATTTCACTGGATGCAGGCGATTATGATGCCATTATTGCAGGTATGGGACGTACGGCAGAAAGAGAAGTATCCTATGCATTTACCGATCCCTATTACTACAGAGATAACTGCATTGTTGTAAAAAAAGGCGGTGCATATGAAAATGTGAAGAAACTGTCCGAACTGGCCGGTACAGGATGTAAGGTGACCACACAGCTTGGTACAGGATGGGTGCCGCTTCTGGATCAGATTGAAGGCGCAGAGTTATCCGGTAATTATGAAACAACATCCGAGTGTTTCATGGCCATTTCCAATGGTGTTGCCGATGTCTGTGTAGTGGATCTTCCCACCGCGGAATCTGCAGCACTTACCAATAAGGATCTTGTTATCATCACTTTTGATGAAAATGATACCTTTGTGGGTGATGATGAAATGGTAAATGTCTGTATCGCAACCAGAAAGGATGATACGGAATTAAGAGATCGTATTCAGGAAGCCATGAATGCCATCGGATGGAATGATAAGGATAAAATGGATACATTGATGGATCAGGTTATTTCTCAGCAGCCGGCAGCAAACTAATTGGGTTGAGAAAAATCCGGTGTAAGTCAGTATCAGCCATGTTATGTGTTTCATATAATCTGGCTGATACTAAGGAAAGTGAGGATGATATATGAATTTTCAGACACCAAACAATACATTGGAATGGATGGTTTTTCTGGCCAGAAAGTATTCGAACATGTTCATTGACGGAACCTGGCTTACGCTGTATATCGCAGTAATCGGTACGATCCTTGGTTTTCTTCTGGGATATCTGATCGGTATTATTGAAGATATGAGAATCAATCCTGGGGATGGAGTGGTAAGAACCGTTTTCATAAAACTTGTAAAAGGGATATTCGGCGCATATGTTGAGGTATTTCGTGATACACCAATGATTGTTCAGGCCATGATTGTTTATTACGGTATCCGACAGTTCGGACCGGAGATTACACCGGTTGCAGCGGGTATTCTGGTAACGGTTTTAAACACCGGAGCCTATATGGCAGAAACCGTAAGAGCCGGTATCGGTTCCATCGATCAGGGACAGCGGGAAGGCGCCTGGGCAATGGGTATGTCTCCGTTTAAAACCATGCTGTATGTGGTTCTGCCCCAGGCATTTAAAAATATCATCCCGGAAATGGCGAATCTGTTCCTGACAAATCTGAAGATGACTTCGGTATTAAATGTAATTGCTGTACAGGAGCTGTTTATGGCAGCCAAAACAGTGGGTGGTAATTACTATAAGTATTTCGAATCATACCTTGTAATTGCAGTTATCTATTTTGTTCTCTGTTTCCTGTTTAATAAGGTATTTATTCTGCTGGAAAAGAAGATGCAGGGAAAAACAGATTATGCACTGGCAGTGGAATATATGGATAACTTATAGGAGGAATACGGAATATGAGTGATGTGATTATTTCAATCAGGGATCTGAGCAAATCCTTTGGAGATCATGAGGTCCTGAAAAAAATAGATATTGATGTATGTGCAGGAGAAATTATCTGTATTGTCGGTTCCTCCGGCTCTGGAAAGTCAACGCTTCTGCGCTGTATCAACAAACTGGAGCGGCAGACCTCCGGAAAAATTCTGTATCACGATCAGGAAGTACGGGATAAACAGAAGGAGATCAATCAGTATCGATCCAAAGTAGGAATGGTATTTCAGTCTTTTAATCTGTTCAACAATATGACGGTTCTGGAAAACTGCATGCTCTGTACCAGAAAAGTGCTTCATCTTTCCAAAGAGGAAGCATTCAGCCGGGCCATCTCACATTTACGGGAGGTTGGAATGGCTCCCTATATTAATGCAAAGCCGGCACAGTTATCCGGCGGACAGAAGCAAAGAGTAGCCATTGCCAGATCTCTGTGCATGAATCCGGAAGTGCTGCTGTTTGATGAACCCACTTCCGCACTGGATCCGGAAATGGTGGGCGAGGTTCTGAATGTAATGAAAGAACTGGCAACTACAGGTCTTACCATGATTATTGTGACCCACGAGATGGCCTTTGCCCGGGATGTTTCCACCAGAACCATTTTCATGGATAATGGATATGTGGCAGAGGACGATAAACCGTCCGAATTGTTTACCAATCCGAAAAATCCAAGAACCAGAGAGTTTTTAAAGCGATATCTTGCAGGCTAAAGGAGACCTTAATATGGAAAAATTTGTGGTTACATTTGCCAGAGGTTTTGGCACCGGAGGAAAAGTGATTGCTTCCCGGCTGGCAAAAGAGCTTGGAATTCATTGTTATGAAAACCGTATTCTGACACTGGCAAGTCAGATGAGCGGGCTGGATGAAAATGTTTTTAAGGAAGTGAATGAAAAGATTCGGGAAACGAACAGCATTTCCAGTTTCCTTCGGGGATTGCCCAGGTCAAAGGGCTATATAGCCAGAAATGAAAAATTCGTTTCCGATGATAAGCTGTTTGAATATCAGAGTGAAATCATCCGGAATCTGGCAGAAAAAGAGTCCTGCGTAATTGTGGGAAAATGTGCCGATTATGTTCTGAGAGACCGGTCCAATGTGGTCAGCATCTATATTGAAGCACCACGTGACTTCTGCGTGCAGAGAACCATGGAAAATATGGGTGTTTCAGAAGAAGTGGCCAATGCGACCATTGAACGGACCGATAAGTACCGGGCAGATTATTATGAATATTATACCCATGGAAATTACTGGACCAATCCGGTGAATTATGATATGACCCTGAACAGTCAGCGTGTGGGAGTGAGTAACTGTGTAAAAATGATTGAACAGTATCTGATCATAAAAGGCCTGATCACTCCCGATATGATACAGCCTGAAGAATAATAATTGCATCCATGGACGTGGGTGCAGGAAAGAAGGAAAATATGAAATTAGCAGATACAGGATACAGCGTACAGGATATTAAAGATAAAGTAGATAAATATATGATAGAAACCTATGAGCGGATGGATTTTTTATGTGAAACCGCAAAGGATCAGTATCTGTATGATGAAAAGGGAGAAAAATATCTGGACTTTTATGCAGGAATCGCTGTCAATTCAGCAGGAAGCTGCAATGACAGGGTGGTGGAAGCAGTAATCGATCAGGTGAAAGATGTCATGCACACCTTTAACTATCCCTATACCATTCCGCAGGCTTTGCTTGCTGAAAAAATCTGCACAACCATCGGAATGGATAAAGTATTCTTTCAGAATTCCGGTACGGAAGCGAATGAAGCCATGATTAAAATGGCAAGAAAATACGGAATTGAAAAATATGGTCCCAATCGATACCATATCGTAACAGCGAAAATGGGATTTCATGGACGTACCTTTGGTGCTATGTCCGCAACCGGCCAGCCGGGAAACGGGTGTCAGGTGGGATTTGGTCCCATGACCTACGGTTTTTCCTATGCTCCTTATAATGACCTGCAGGCATTTAAAGATGCATGTACCGAAAATACAATTGCCATTATGGTGGAACCGGTACAGGGAGAAGGCGGTGTTCATCCGGCAACACAGGAATTTATGGAGGGCCTTCGGGAATTCTGTGATGAAAAGGGTATGCTTCTTCTGATTGATGAAGTACAGACCGGATGGTGCAGAACCGGTAAGGTGATGAGCTATATGCATTATGGAATCAAACCGGATATCGTATCCATGGCAAAGGCTCTTGGCGGAGGAATGCCCATCGGTGCCATCTGTGCATCCGAAGAGGTTGCCGGCGCATTTACACCGGGCTCCCATGGAACAACCTTTGGCGGTCATCCGGTCAGCTGTGCAGCAGCACTGGCTGAAATTGATGAACTTCTGGGTCGGAATCTTGCTGACAATGCAGCGAAAATGGGAAATTATTTCATGGATCAGCTTCGTACCCTCCCCCACGTAAAAGAAGTAAGAGGTCAGGGTCTTTTAGTTGGTGTGGAATTTGATGACAGCATCAATGGTATTGATGTAAAACACGAATGTCTGAACAGACATTTGCTGATTACCGCAATCGGAGCCCATACCATTCGTATGGTACCGCCGCTTATTATAGACGAAAAGGACTGCGATGCAGCCTGTAGAATAATTAAAGAAGCTGTTGAGACCTTGGAATAAATACACCGGTGAAATTCCGGTTTGAATTAAATGTACTCTCGGAATCTTTTTCATATGGATTTCAGAGATAGATTTTTAGTGAACAATGATATTTTCGCAGTGCGTACACGGTGTGTACGACGAGAAAATAGAAGCAGTTCAATAAAAATAAAGCCTGAAAGACATATGGTTAACAGATTCCGAGAGTACATTTAATAGAGCAGGAGGAAAAAATCGTGAATGATTTTTCATTTTCTATACCGCAGAATATCAGGGTTGGAGCAGGAAGCCTGAAATTGCTTCCGGATCTGGCCGGTGAACTGGGAAAGAAAAAGGCATATATTATTTCCGGACCTCATCTGTACAAAACAGGCATGGTTGCCCGTTGTCAGGAAGCGTTGGAAACAGCAGGCATTGCAAGTGAGTGTTTTACAGAAACAGAGGCGAATCCCTGTACCGAAACGGTGGAAAAAGCAAAAAATGGATTTCTGGCATGCGGAGCAGATTTTATCGTGGCCTTTGGGGGCGGCTCTCCTCTGGATGTTGCCAAAGCAGTGGCCGTACTGGTTACCTTCGGCGGAAACATCACAGATTATGAAGGGGCCGGAAAAGTAAAGGGACCTCTGGTGCCCATGATTGCAATTCCCACCACTGCAGGAACCGGATCAGAAGTGACCGCTTTTTCCGTGATTACCGATCACAGCAGAAATTATAAATTCACCATTTCCAGTCCTAATCTGCTTCCGACCTATGCGATTCTGGATCCGGAACTGATCCGTACAGTTCCCGAAAAAACAGCAGCAGCCTGTGGAGTGGATGCCATGGTACATGCAATGGAGGCGTATATTTCCCGTGCAGCATCTCCTTTTTCAGATATGTTTGCAGAAAAAGCATTAAAACTGATCGGCGCAAACATCAGAAACTACGTTGCAGACCGAACCGATCAGGAGGCCTGTGCAGCGATGCTGGTTGGTTCCCTGTTTGCCGGGATTGCATTTTCCCATGCAAAACTGGGAGATGTGCATGCCATGAGTCATCCGGTCAGTGCATACTTCGATGTACCGCATGGTGTGGCCAATGCCATACTGCTTCCGACGGTCATTGATTTTAACATGAGTGCTGCAGCAGACAAGTATTACTTCATATATAGTGCAATCACAGAATCTCCAATGGAAGAAAAGGACTTTTCACCCAATATGCTGGGGGCAGAAATCAGAATCCTGAACCACCAGCTGGGAATCGCCTCATCCTTAAGCGAAGTGGGTGTAAAAAGTGATCAGTTCGATGCCATGGCAGAAGACGCCATGAAAAGCGGAAACATTTTTGTCAACCCGAGACACACCACAAAAAGCGATATCCTGGATTTATATAATCAGGCCTTCTGAGAAATTAAGGGAGCAGTTACACGCAAGATCTGTGACAGTAACTGCCCCTTTTTTGTACGTTACTTCTTTTTTTGTATGGTATATTTTTTATTGCTTTTACTTAATCCACTTCAGAAATGTTTCTTCCGATACTCCCATTTCTGCCGCTGCATCTTTGATAGAAAGCAACCCTTTCTGCACCAGTGAACTGAGCAGCTGTTTTGTATTTTCCGCGGCAGCTTTCTCAGCCCTTGCTTCCGCGGCAGCTTTCTCAGCCCTTGCTTCCGCAGCAGCTTTCTCAGCTCTTACTTTCTCAGCTTTTGCTTCCACAGCAGCTTTCTTTGCCCTTGCTTCCGCGGCTTTTGCTTCTGCAATTACTTCCTCCAGTTCTTCCCGAACTTCATCCTGTTTTTCCTGCATATCCATCTCGTAATCATATTCTCCGATCAGCA
>JBJELP010000101.1:0-13471 GCA_051879215.1 Lachnospiraceae bacterium | reverse complement strand
TGGCGCAGAGTCTTTGAAATTCTGCCTTCGGATCATCTGGGTATAAACTATGATCCCTCCCATTTTGTATGGCAGATGATTGATTACATTAAACCGATCTATGAATTCAAGGATAAGATTTTCCATGTACATTATAAAGATATAAAACTTTATCCTGATAAGCTTCAGCAGGTGGGAATCATGGCATATCCTCTGGATTACATGTCACCCAAGCTGCCCGGACTGGGAGACGTTGAATGGGGCAAATATGTTTCTGCTCTGACAGATATTCGTTATGATGGCTGCACATGCATTGAAATTGAAGATAAAGCTTTCGAAGGCAGTGTAGAGGATGTGAAGAAATCGGTACAGCTCAGTACCAGATACCTGCGTAATTTCGTATAGGAGGAATTTAATGAAAACTTACGCATTTGGTGTGGATATTGGAGGTACAACAATCAAACTGGGATTGTTTAGTACCAATGGTGAGCTGATTGAAAGCTGGGAAATTCCCACACGGACAGAAAATGATGGTGTAAATATTCTTAATGACATTGCAGATGCTGTTGAAA
Organism: Lachnospiraceae bacterium; assembly: GCA_051879215.1. Taxonomy (GTDB): domain Bacteria; phylum Bacillota; class Clostridia; order Lachnospirales; family Lachnospiraceae; genus TWA4. The sequence continues at coordinate 12,920 of JBJELP010000101.1, read as the reverse complement.
AAAAGCTGGAAGAGAAACATATCTCCAGACCGGAGGTGGAAGGCATCGGTATGGGGGTTCCCGGTCCTGTAGGTTCTGATGGAACTGTATTCAAATGTGTGAATCTGGGGTGGGATGTGTTCAATGTGGAACATCGTCTCTATTCCCTGACTGGTCTTAAGGTCAAGGCCGGAAATGATGCCAATGTTGCAGCTCTTGGCGAGATGTGGCAAGGCGGCGGCAGGGGATATCAGGATATCGTCATGGTAACATTGGGAACCGGTGTTGGTGGTGGTGTCATCATCGGGGGTAACATTCTGGCCGGCATCAATGGGGCAGCCGGTGAAATTGGTCATATTCCCATGCAGGATGATGATACCGAAGCCTGTGGATGCGGCAAGCACGGCTGCCTGGAACAGTATGCTTCTGCAAATGGAATTGTCCGCATTACCAAACGTTATTTTGCAGAGCATCCTGAAGCTGAAAGCAGTTTAAAGAGTATGGATCGATATACGTCCAAAGAAATTTTTGATGAAGCCAAAAAAGGTGATGAAGTGGCTTTGACAATGGTAAATGAAGTTGGTCATTTGCTGGGAAAAGCATTCGCTTCCATCGCATGTGTAGTGAATCCTGAGGCGTTTGTAATTGGCGGCGGCATGAGCAAAGCAGGCCCGATTCTGATGGATGCTGTCCGCAAGGAATTTAAACGCTATGCATTCCATGCTTCCCGTGAAACAGAGTTCAAGCTGGCAGAGTTGGGGAACAATGCCGGAATGTATGGCGGCGTGAGAATGCTCCTGAAATAATTGTGTAAAAAATGGGGCTGTTGCACTAATTTTAATTAGTGCGGCAGCCCCATTTTGAGTTGTAGAAGAAAAGGCTGCCGGGTTTGTCAAAATGTACAATCCTGAAACAGTGAAAAAAGTGTATTAGAAAACTTTAAAAAAGTTAATCAAAAATATAGAAAAGATTTATTTATGTAATACGGATTCAATGGTAATTCCAGGATTTACCTGTTACAATAGCAGCAACTGATTCTGAATCGGAGGAAGAGGAGGTGTTTTTATGAAGTGTTTGCTTGCATGGATTCTGGTTTTGAGTATGATTCTGTCAGGCTGCGGATTTGGGAAAACAGGTGAAACAGGAAGTACGGAACCCGGGCATACGGAGATTCTGTCAACTGAAGTTTCCGGCAGTGAACAAAGCCAGCCGCCGGTACTCACATTGATGGATGATGCGGTTCAGGTGGAGGGTTCAGAGAATCTGTATTTTATTCCCAATGCGGAAGCGGAAACGATGGCAGGGCCGGAGATGGTGCTGATGGGGAATTCGCTGTTAATGTGGGTAACGGAAGTTGGGGAGAATGGCTGCGGGATTACCATGAAGCGAATCTCTCTGGAAAATGGGGAGTTGCTGGGCAGCACGCATTTTGCCAGCGAAGGATTTATCAACGTGAAGATATCAGGAGACCGGATCGGTGTCTGCGATTCCGGTACCGGTATTATGCGAATTTTTGACAGCGGGCTGAAGGAAGTCAAAGCTTTTGAAGTGGGTCAGACTTCGGCCATCTGGTATTTCAATGAGGATCTGAGCACCGTTTATGGAATGGACTGGAAAGAAGGTGTGGTTTCAAGAGACCTTGTCACCGGAGAAGAGAACAAGGTGCTGACCAATGTAACCGATGTCTATGTGCGGAATGTCACAGGAAAGTATCTGGTGCTGTCTTATACCAATCTGGAGAATCAGTGTGTGGAATGCAGACTGTTGAATCTTCAGAACGGGGCAATCGAACATCTTCCGATTACAAAAAATGTGGTTTCAGCAGTTTACGGAGATGGAACATGGCTTCTGGGTGACAGCAATCGGTGGGGTACATACTATCTGGTTGACAACGGAGAGAGAAAGACTGCGGTCTGGCAGGCCAATCGTTTTGACATGCTTCTGCCGGAGAACCACCTTTTTACTCTTGACGAGAGCGGACATATGCTGTCCCTTTATGATGTCCGGGGAACCTTTGTTTCTCAGTGCAGAATTCCGGAGCAGTATTACATGGGATCTGCTATTGTCTGGAGTGATCTGTGGAATGGTTATTTCTTTGTGTCCGGAGGAGATGATGGAAACTGCCGGCTGATGTTCTGGGATGTGGAAAAGAAAGTCTCCGGGGAGAATTTTACCTTTCAGCCAGAAACACAGAAAAAGGGCGATAAAAATGAGATTCAGGATCTCTATGAGAGAGCCGGGAATATATCAGAGCGCTTTGGGGTGGAAATCCATATTGCAGATCAGTGTCAGCTGGAATACAATATGTTTAAAGCCTGTGAAGTCAGTGACAGGGAGGATCTGACCCGGGCTCTGGATATTGTGGAACAGGCTCTGTCTGTTTATCCGGATGGCTTCCTGAAACAGCTGAAATATGGTGAGATTCGTTCCATTTGCTTTGAACTGGTGGGAAGTCTTACGGCAACAGACAGTTCTGTTTATAATGGATCCTATGCGGGATTTGCGTCGGAAGACGGAGACAATTATTACGTGGTTCTGGATATTTACTCCCTGTGGGCCCCCAATATCTACCATGAACTGACCCATGTACTGGACAAACGGCTGGCCTGGGATGCACGGATCCGGGAAGGCGCTCTGTTCAGTGAAGAGAAATGGATGGAGTTGCAGCCGGATGGATTTGCCTATGCAGAGACCTATCTGGATCTCAGCGATGACATCTGGGCTTATGTGAATATGGGATATTTTGTGGATGATTATGCCTGCAGATACCCCACGGAAGACCGGGCACGAATGATGGAAGTGGCCATAGACGGCGGGGAATATCTGTACAAACAGAATCCGCCGCTTCGGAAGAAACTGGCTTATTACAGTGCGTGCATCCGGGACTGTATGAACACCACCGGATGGCCGGAAGTTACCGTATGGGAGCAGATGCTGGATGACACTCTCTAGAATCATCTTTGCAATGGGAGATAAGCATTTTATCTCCCTGTTTATTATACTACGGAGGACGAAGGTATTAAACGAAAAAGCACAGGAGGGATAGAAGTTATGCTGCCAACGAGAGAAAAGGCTTTGGAGCTGGTTCGTGATGGTCTGTCATGCAATCCGGGTCCCTGGGGAAGACATTGTTTAACAACGGCACACTGTGCTGAAAAAATAGCATCAGCTTGTGGAGACATGGATTCTGAAAAGGCATATATACTGGGATTATTACATGATATAGGCAGGAAATTCGGAGTGAGGCATCTGGGACATGTTTCAGATGGTTATACCTACATGATGCAATCCGGTTATGATGAAGTGGCTAAAGTATGCTTAACCCATTCCTTCAATAATCATACAGTTGATGAATATATTGGAAAATTTGATGTGAACGATGAAGAATTGGCACTTATCAGGAATAAATTATCTGAAGTTATATATGACGAATATGATTGGCTGATTCAATTGTGTGATAGTCTTGCGGGGGCGGAAGGTGTTCTTGATATTGAAGAGCGAATGCGAGATGTCAGGAAAAGATATGGTTCTTATCCACAGGAAAAGTGGGATTCCAATATCAGACTAATGCACTATTTCGAGGGGAAGATGAAGAAGAACATCTACCTTGTATGCGAAAAAGATACTTTTGTTCCGGAAGAAAGTTGTATTACACCATAAAACATGATATACTCATAAAGTCTTAAAGATAATTAAAAAGAAAGAGCACATTTTGTGTAAGGTGAGGAAATGTTTAATCGATAATTTTATTCAGGCAAAACAAATTGAAAAGAAGAAGACCTGTGAAACGGGCTTGTTATTTGTGTATGCTCAGAATGAATTATCGCATTTTATTTTCCTTATTCTTATCATGGAGTCAAAAGATTTCTCCAATCATAATATAGAATTTCTACGGACTTTTTGTCCTGGGGATTCTGAATCATGATAATAATACAGGTTCATTTTGCGGTTCTGTTTTGCATATGCACGATAGGACCGTTTGTTATTATATGATTCACAGGCGAAGGGAGATTTTATGGCTCAGATTAATGTATGTAATTTGACCTTCGCATATGAAGGCAGTTTTGATAACGTATTTGAAAACGTTTCTTTCTCCATCGATACCAATTGGAAGCTTGGTTTTATTGGGAGAAATGGAAAGGGGAAAACGACTTTTTTAAACCTGTTGCTTGGAAAATATGAATACAGCGGCAGTATCAGCAAAGGGATCGTGTATGATTATTTTCCTTACAGGATTTCTGCCTGTGACCTGTCAAAAACGGCAGATGAACTGATGGATATATGGAAACCGGGTGTGGAGAACTGGCGTGTTATGTGTGAATTGCCGGATCTGGGACTTGACAGCGAGATTTTGTATCGCCCGTTTTCGACCCTTAGTTTGGGGGAACGGACAAAAGTGATGCTGGCAGTGTTATTTTCCGGAGAAAATGATTTTCTGCTGATCGATGAGCCCACCAATCATCTGGATAAGGATGCCAGAGAGATTATTAAACAATATCTTTCCGGTAAAAAGGGTTTTATTCTGGTTTCACATGACAGAGACTTTCTGGATGCTTGCATCGACCATGTGCTGGTTCTGAATCGGGTTGGCATAGAAGTCCAGTCGGGAAATTTTTCCAGCTGGTGGGTCAACAAGGAACGGGCTGATCTGCATGCAAAAGCAGAAAATGAAAAACATCTGAAAGAAATTCATAAGCTTCGGGAATCGGCTGACAGATCAAAGCGCTGGGCTGAAAAAAACGAAGGAACGAAGATCGGTTTTGATCCGGTTAAGGAACATGATCGGTTTCTCGGAACAAGGTCATATATCGGTGCAAAAACAAAAAAGATGCAGAGCAGAGTAAAATCCTTTGAAAAAAGGATGCTGGATGAGATTGAAGAGAAGGAAGGGCTTCTGAATGAGATTGAAGAGATCACGGACTTAAAACTACAGCCGCTTAGGCATCATAAAAAAAGGCTGATAGAGTGTAAGGATTTTTCCCTTTATTACAAGGATGCCGAAAAGCCTTCTGTAAAAAATGTATCCTTTGAGCTGATTCAGGGAGAAAGGGTATTTTTGGATGGAAAGAATGGGTGTGGGAAATCAAGCCTGATCAAATCGATTTTATCACGGGTAAACGGAAAATCGGAAATGGCTCTGAACTTTGAGACAACAGGGACGTTATCTGTGGTGAGCGGACTCAGGATTTCCTATATCAGTCAGGATACGTCTCATCTGAGAGGAACCTTGAAAGATTTTGCAAAGGAAAATGATATGGATTTTACACTGTTACTGTCTCTGTTAAGGCAGCTTGATTTTTCCAGAGTACAGTTTGCTAAGGATATGACAGAGTTTTCAGAGGGACAGAAAAAGAAGGTTCTGATTGCGTCCAGTTTACTGACACCGGCCCAGCTCTATATCTGGGATGAGCCGCTGAATTATATTGATGTTTTTTCCAGAATGCAGATTGAAAAACTGTTAATGGCGTATGCTCCGACGATGCTGATTGTGGAGCATGATGTGAGGTTTAAGGAGACAATTGCAACGAAACTGGTGAGAATGTGATAAATTCCCATGCGGATAATGTCAGTGTTTCACACGGCATTATCCGCATTTTTTATGGCTTTAGCCAGTTGACAGCATCGGAGTTTTTCGTGTTCCGGAAAATATATTTTTTTGCTTCATATCATATTGACATCGAACCGTATTACTTGTATAATACAGTAAAGTGTATTACTCAAATAATACGGTGGTGATGATATGATTCTATTTGACACGTTTACTCCAGTGGATGGCAGCCCCATTTATCTGCAGATTGTTACTTTTATTAAGCGAGGTGCCATTGCCGGAAGTATCCGGGATGGGGATGAATTGCCCTCCCGGAGGGTATTGTCTGCCCTTCTTGGTATTAATCCGAATACGGTTCAGAAGGCCTTCCGCCTTCTGGAGGAAGAGCAGCTGATTGAGTCCCGTACCGGGGCCAAGAGCTGTATGACCCTGGATGAGGAGAAACTGCGCAGGCTGAAAAAGGATATGCTGTCACAGGATATTCGAGGGGTCATCGAAGCATTGAAGCAGATGGGTATTTCAAAGCAGGATGCCCTGCAGCTGATTGATGAAAACTGGGAGGATCTGTTATGAGAAAACATAGTGCTGTCTTTATATTATTAATACGAAATAAAATTTACAGGGTACTGTTTATCCTGCTTGGAATGTCTGCAGTCAGCATTGCCGGATTTCGTTTCGCTGGATTTATGGATGCACCGATGTTTGGAGAGAATTATGGGACCTGGTTTCTCGGTGTGACCTGTCTGCTGGGGTATGTGGGCTGCGTGATTTCCTGCACAGAGTTTGCTTCTGCAAAATGCAAAAGTGCATATACGTATCAGCGTCTTCGGGTCAGCGAGCGGGAAATCCTTTTGTGGGATATATTGACCAATATGCTGATATTTTTTGTACTGTATGGAACGGAAATCATCATTCTGAGTATTCTGGCGAAAATGTATGCAGCTGCACCGGGGTACGTGCAGGGAGAGCAGGGCATCATTGCCGCATGTTATCGAAGTGCGTTTCTTCACGGTATAATTCCCATGGCGGAGAGTGGACTCTGGATCCGGAATGTTCTCCTGGTACCTGTTGTCAGTATTCTGTGTTCCTGTGCATCTGTGGATATGCGTTATAACAGCAAGCCGCCAATCCTGATTTTTTTCCTGGAAATCATATTGGTTCTTTGTATCCCATCCGATCCCGGGCAGGGGAGTTATCTTTTGACGACATGCGGCATAATAGCATCAATTTTCCTGCTTGTTGATCGATGTGTACGGTCACACAACGGAAAAAGGAGGGGTGAAGATGCGTAAGAAACTTGAAAAACGGATTCCCCCGGGAGCAGATCCGGTACAGGAACTGTGCAGCTGTATGGTATTGCTTTTATTGGAATTTGTAATCAGCCTTGGTTATCTGAGTGCGTATTATAATCATCTGGACAATCTCTATTACATAAAAGGCAGAAAAAAGTATTTACTGGAAGGTGCTGTGATGCCGTCCCTGAACGAACTGATGCAGGGAAGAATGTTCGGATTTGTGATTTTGATCTGCGGCTGCATGGTTCTGGCGGCTGTTCACTATGTTTCCTTTTACCGGGAAAGCAAAAGCATCTATCTGATGAAACGATTGAAAAGCGCTTCAGAACTGCATAAAAGATGTCTGGCATTACCGGTGCTCTGTATTCTTTGCGGAATCATTTTGATGGTGATACTGATTGCATTGTATTCTTTCATTTATTATAACCTGACTCCGGCCCAATGCCTGCCGGAACCGATTCCTTTTGATTTGTGGAGGTGTATCTTATGATTGAAATCAGAAATCTCAATAAAGACTATGGAAGCCAGAAAGCGCTTCAGAATGTAAACCTTACCATAGAACAGGGGGAAATCATCGGTCTCTTTGGTGAGAATGGAGCCGGTAAGACCACCCTGATGAAATGTATCCTTGATTTGATTGGCTATAAGGGGGATATTTTTCTGGATGGAGAACCCATTACCCGGAAGAATATCGGACGCATTTCCTTTGCAACCTGTGAGCACAGTTTTTTTCCGAATCTGACGGCTTCTGCCCATGCGGATTTTTACAGAGAACATTTTCCGAATTTCCGGGAAAAACGATTCCATGGATTGATGGATTTTTTCCAACTTCCGGAAAACAAAAATATCCGGTCTTTTTCCACAGGACAGCAGAATCAGTTTGAAGTGATACTGGCACTTTCCCAGGGGGCGGATTATATCCTCATGGATGAGCCCTTTGCCGGCAACGATGTATTTAACCGGGAGGATTTCTACAAAGTTCTGATCGGTATTCTGGAACCCAATGAAACGATTCTCCTGTCCACTCACCTGATTGAAGAAGTGTCCGGTTTCATCGGAAGGGCGATTCTGATCCATCATGGCGAAATTGTTGGAAATGCAGAGGTTTCGGATCTGGAGGAACAGGGAATCAGTCTGATGCGCTACATAAAAGAGACCTATGGTTATCAGTCCAATCGTGTCAGCAGGGCTTTAGCTGATATATCCGGTAAGGAGGAATGATTATGAAGAGAGTAATTGCACTGTTGTTGGCTCTGCTGCTGGTTACTTCGTCCGGTGCTGTTTATGCAGCGCAGAAACTGGAGGCTCCGGCTGATCAGGTGGTGTTTACAGAACAAACCCTGTACGGGGATCTGCATGCAGCAGATGGACTGCAGATCAGAAAACAGGTGCAGCTTGGCGGAAATCTCGTCTGGGACAGTACCATTGATTTTACAGGATCCGGATTTACCGATACCACGGAACACCTGTATGTGAATGATGTCTGGAATGATCCACGGTACCAAAAGCCTGGGTTTGGGTATAACGGCATTACGATTTATTCGGAGCTGAATAATTCCTATGAAGGCGACGGCGGTGCGTACATGTATATGTCAGAAGGTCTGACAATGGCTCAGAATGAACTGATTGCAGAAACTCCGAAGGGAGAAGAAAAAGAAAAAATATTACGCATGACGGACTATTATCAGTACTATCCTCTTATGATTGATATTCAGCTTCCATCCATACTTTACGGAATGTACCCGGAAATGATACATTCTGACAAAAACGAAAGCCGTGAACTATATGCCATCCGTACCATTCAGGAGTTTTTCCGGATTCCTGTATTGAACAGTGAACAGTACAAAATGGGGATTGAAAAGGATGAGGATGGCAACGTGGTCCGCGCCTGGGGAGGCAGTCTGGAAGAGGGAGATTTTTACCCGGTGAATTGCTTCTCTGTGGCTTCTGACAAAGCCTGTTATTTTTACATATCCAATCGGACGGCCAATGGAAATCCGGTGGATACCAGCCTGATACCGGGAGGCTACGGAATCTATATTCTGCCATATGGACAGACTGGAACGAAAGGAGATGACGGCACACATTATGGTTACGATGTGTTTGCCAATGACCTGCGTGTATTTTATCCACTGGATCCGCAGACCGAAATTCTTGATCTGGCTCTGAGTGAAGATCAGAAAACCCTGCTTCTTCATACAGTAGAAAATGGAAAACATGTGGTGACAGTCATCCAGACGGAAAACGGTGAGATCTCTCAGCAATTTGAACTGGCCGATTATACAGAGGATTCCATTTGTGAAATTGTTTCAGTTGAGGATACTTTTATTGTAAGGATAGACACCAGCTACTCTATCCTGAACCGGAAATCGGAAAAGGAATGGGACCTTCTGTATCAGACAGTCCCCACTGAGATGGAGAAAGATGAATCCTTTGTTCCGCTTCATGGATGGTATGAGCATAAATACGCCTTTGATGGAGAGCGGATGGCAGTGGTTACCCATGAGATTGTGAGTAACGGACGGGGGGACAGCTGTGGTTTTGCCCTTGCTGTGTACAATAAAGAAGGACTGCAATATTATGGAATGTATGAAAGCTCTCTGGACAAAACCAATGCACCGGCTGAGGCTCTTTTCGGATCCGGTTTCAATCGGATTACAAATCTGAATTCCGAGATTATATGGAAAAAGTAAAAATGCAAAAGCGTCTGCAAGAACTCTACGATGCATAGGTTGGCGGATTGGGATTATATATGTATCATCTGTCTATAGGACATTTATGGAACTTATATTAAAAATCCTTGATTATCAAGGAAAAAATTGGCCTGAGCATAGGAGGATACGAGTATGAAGTTTACTGAAATTGATTTCAGCAAATGGCCGAGGGGGCAGATGTTTTACTATTTTTCAAAGATGGCACCGACAAGCTATTCTCTTACAGTTGAACTGGATGTCACAGAACTGATGGTGGGATTAAAAGAAAGAAAAAAGAAATTCTTCCCGACCTATCTGTGGCTTGTTACAAAGTGTGTGAATAAACAGATCGAGTTCAGGGTTGCATATAAGGAAGAGAAACTGGGGTATTATGACACCCTGACACCGTTATATGCAGCCTTCCATGAGGATGACAAGACATTTTCCTTCATGTGGACGGAATATGATGAGGATTACGAAATGTTCTATCAGCGGTATCTTGAAAACCAGAATACATATGGAAAGAATCATGGAGTGCTTGCACAGACACAAATGGTGCCGCCGGAGAATGCGTATACGGTATCTGCAATTCCATGGGTCAGCTTTCAGCATTTTGCGGTTCACAGCCATGACAATAAACCGTATTTCTTTCCCTCAATCGAGGCAGGAAAGATTTATGTAAACAGGGATGGAAAACAGATGATGCCTTTGTCAATGACCTGTCATCACGCGACGACAGATGGATACCATATTCAGAAATTTCTTGAAGATTTTGAAATGGAAATGAAATTGCTTTTGACAAAATTGAAAAAATAAAATCCGACGGTGTGATCCAGCATGTTGACAATTTTCTCTACATCATGTAGAATATAATTACATCTACATGATGTAGAGAAAAAAGGAGGGATGCACATGCCTACAATGGGAATATTGGAGTCTCGTTTTGCGGATATGATCTGGAGTCATGAACCGCTGGCTTCCAGAGATCTGATCCGGATGGCAGAGGAAGAGCTGAACTGGAAATCAACTACTTCTTACACCGTTCTGAAGAGATTATGCAAGCGGGGGATTTTTCAGCTTCAGGATAAGGTTGTAACGTCATTGATTTCCAGAGAAGAGTTCTATGGAATGAGAAGTGAGGAATTTATTGAGGAGACATTTGACGGTTCGCTTCCTGCATTTATTGCAGCTTTTGGCACAAGGAAGAAACTATCCGATGAAGAAGCTGACGAACTGAAAAAATTGATTGACGGAATGCGGAGGTGAGAGGATGTTCTTATATGATTTTTTCCCCAAGTTACTGAATATGAGCCTTACCGCAAGTGCAGCAATCCTTTTGGTGCTGCTCATACGCTTACTTCTGAAAAAAATGCCGAAGGTTATTTCCTATGCCCTTTGGGGAATCGTTCTTGTTCGTCTGCTCTGTCCGGTGTCCATTGAATCTGATTTTTCGATGTTCGGCTTGCTGGATACCCCTGTTATGGAAAATGGAAGGGTGACAAATTGTATAGAGTTTATTCCAAATGATATGATCCACATAGAAAATCAGAGTATTGTACAGTCGGATTCCGGTGCCGATCATGTGATCAATAATGCTTTGCCTCAAGATAAGGAACAGTTTGCGGCTGATCCTCTGGAAGCATTGATGAAAATTGCTGCCTATGTTTGGATGGCAGGTATTTTAGCTATGGGCATTTATACTGCAGCATCCTGTTTTCAGCTTCAGAGAAAACTGGTCACTGCTTCACCATTAAGGAAAAACATCTATCTGGCTGATGGGATTTCGTCTCCGTTTGTTATGGGATTGGTCAGACCGAAAATCTATCTTCCGTCTTCGATCGAAGAGCAGGAACTGCCCTATATTCTGATGCATGAGCAGTATCACATCTGCAGATGTGACCATCTGATAAAAGCGGCAGCATTTATTGCTTTATGTATCCATTGGTTCAATCCTCTTGTTTGGGCTGCTTTCCTTATGGCTGAAAAAGATATGGAAATGAGCTGCGATGAAGCTGTTGTCAAAAAAATGGGTGATTCGATTCGCGCTGATTATGCAGCTTCCCTTCTTTCCCTCGCTACCGGGCACCGCATCATAGCGGGTATGCCGCTGGCATTTGGAGAAGGCGATACAAAAGGGCGTATCCGTAATCTGGCGAACCGGAAGAAGCCTGCATTGTGGGCTGTTTTTACAGCAGGAGTCGTCTGCGTGATTGCTGCAGTATGCTTGCTGACAAATCCGTCCGGAACTGATAAAGCGGAGGTGGAAAATGAAACTACGGTTCTGACAGATGATCAGGCATCTTCCCTTGGAAACATCATTTATAAAACAATTTATGAAAAATATTCCGGGATAGCAGAAATTAAGAATCCGAAGATCACTTTAACCGACGGAGCAGAATCCGATGGGAATATGACGGTTACTGCTGATGTCAGCATGAACTGGACATCAAAAATATCTTCTGAAAACAGCCAGTTTTTAAAAGGCATGGCGAAATACATGGAGGAAGATCCGAATCATCTGGTAAAAAGTGCGTATGCATCCCACAGGGACAGCCTGGACCGCACCTATAATAAAGAGGATGTAACGGGATATGCATTATTGATTGAATTTTCAGGAGATTCCTATTCTGAGAATTACAAATTGTATGATCGTTTCAGTGTAGAAGAAGGAATTCTGAAAGCAGAGTTCGATGATACAGCTCAGACAAATGACCGGTCTGCTTTTGAAGAAGGATACAATTTTGCGAAATCCATTCATTAGGCAGTGTTGGAACTGTATAAGGATCGTGCTGAGATAAAAAAGACAGGAATGGCAGCGAAACATAAAACTTCCATTCCTGTTTTCTTGTTTGATTCATTTCCTATGTTTGTAAAAGGCTATGTTCTTTTCTGTTTTTTCATTATTGTTGTGCGTAAAGTTTCTGTTCTTCTTCAATAAAGATTTCAGCTAATACACCATATGTTTTTTCCCACGCAGAGATAATTTCATCCGTTGCAGCGTCGCCGAGTACTTCTTTGATTGCGGCCAGTAAATTAGCTCCTACAATTGGATAATGTTCAGGTTTTACTCCTGCAGCCACATGTCGAACACCAATCTTCTTTACTAAGGGCATGATTGCTCCCAGATTTTCGATATTTTCTGCCGCTCCCAGTACAGCCATAGCAAGGGCTTTCGGCTGCTCTCCATTTCTCTGACGAGCCATATTGAACAAGGGTGCCACTTCAGGGTTCTTTTCAAACATTCTTTCGTAAAAACGTGTGGTAATTGTAACACCGTGTTCCCGAAGGGCAGGTACAGTAGCTTTAATAATGTCAATGGTTTTCTGATCTAACATATGATACCTCCTTAGATTCAAATCGACGCTTGCGGAGATTTGGCGCCGGATTCGGTTTGCAAAGCAAACA
>JBJELP010000100.1:0-13582 GCA_051879215.1 Lachnospiraceae bacterium | reverse complement strand
TTTGTTATTACTCATCACCTATAGAGGTGAGAGTCTTCTCTGACTGAGATAAAAAACCGGATTTCTTCCTCTTTCCGAAAAAGGTGAAATCCGGTCAAACGATATCATGCTGACTATGTTTTATGCTTTCTTCGTAATATATTTCAGTGCTGTGAGAAGTTCTGCAGTTAATACAGCACCGCCTGCAGCACCGCGAAGTGTATTGTGGGACAAACCGACAAATTTATAATCAAATAAGGTATCCTCTCTCAGACGACCGAGACATACACCCATGCCGTTTTCATACATGCGATCCAGAGCTGCCTGGGGACGATTATCTTCTTCAAAATACTTGATGAACTGTTTCGGTGCACTGGGAAGCTTCAGTTCCTGGGGAAGGCCGCTGAATTCATTCCAGCACCGGATTATTTCTTCTTTTGTGGGTTTCTTTTCGAAATCAACAAACACAGCTGCTGTATGACCGTTGGAAACCGGTACACGGATACACTGGCAGGTAATCAGCGGAGCATCGGCTTTTACAATAACACCGTTTTCAATATGACCCCAGATTCTTAAAGGCTCCTGTTCACTCTTTTCTTCTTCACCGCCAATGTAAGGAATAATATTGTCAACCATTTCGGGCCAGTCCTTAAAGGTTTTTCCGGCACCGGAAATAGCCTGATATGTGGTGGCAACCACTCTCTTGATCCCAAACTGTCTTAATGCATGGAGAGCAGGTGTATAACTCTGAATAGAGCAGTTCGGTTTCACAGCCACAAAACCTCTTGTAGTTCCCAGACGTTTTTTCTGGAAAGGAATTACTTCAAGATGTTCGGGATTTAATTCCGGAACAACCATGGGAACATCAGGTGTCCATCTGTGAGCACTATTGTTGGAAACAACAGGTGTTTCTGCCTTTGCATAGGCTTCCTCAATGGCACGGATTTCATCCTTTGACATGTCAACTGCACTGAATACAAAATCCACCTTTGAGGCTACTTCTTCCACATCATTGACATTTTTAATCACCATTTTCTTTACCGCTTCCGGAATCGGTGTATCCATTTTCCATCTTCCGTTTACAGCCTCTTCATATGTTTTACCGGCTGAGCGGGGGCTTGCTGCCAGTTCTGTTACTTCAAACCAGGGATGATTTTCCATCAGACTGATAAATCTCTGACCCACCATACCGGTTGCGCCAAGAATACCAACTCTTAATTTTTCACTCATCGTAATTCTCCTCACTTTATTTAATTCGCCTGTCACGCACATATGTCTTTATATGGCGGACAATCGAAAGATTCTTTCCCATCATAGTATATTTTCAGGTAAAATGCAACCACTTTATGAAAAACCTTTTACAAATTCCGAAATCCCTTCTGAAAATACAGATTACTGCTTCCGATAACATTAAAAACAGGCAGGAAATCAAAACATGTTATTGCGTGGTGAGAAAAAAAATACTATAATAAAAACTACGATTGAAAAACAAGTTGATTCAACTGTAATTACCACAGTTTTTTCTGATAAGTTGAGGTGTATTTATGAGAGTCATATCCGGCAGTGCACGGCGTCTGCCCTTAAAAACCCCTGAAGGGATGGATACACGCCCTACGCAGGATCGCATTAAGGAAACATTATTCAATATGCTGCAGAGTGATATTCCAGGCTGTCGTTTTCTGGATCTGTTTGCCGGAAGCGGGGCGATTGGAATCGAAGCGTTAAGCCGCGGTGCATCAGAGGCTGTATTTATGGAAAACAATCCGAAAGCTGCTGCTGTCATCCGCGACAATCTCCATTCTACCCGTCTGGAGGAAAATGCCCGTGTTCTGCAGGGAGATCTCTTCTCTCTCCTGCCGGCAGAGGCATGTCATTCCGAAGTATACGATATTATTTTCATGGATCCGCCTTATCGTCATGATTATGAAAAAAAAGTTCTTGAATTACTGCAGGACAGCTCTCTGGCGGATTCCTATACTTTGATTATCGTCGAAGCTTCTTTTGATACGCCTTTTGACTATCTGGAAGATCTGGGTTATGACCTGGTTCGCGAAAAAAAGTATAAAACAAATAAGCATGTTTTCATCAGAAAGCGTTCATGACAACTTCATTTTCAACCGTTTTCAGCAGTGTTTTGCGGAAAAACTGCCGGCAAAAGCTGACAGGAATCGCACAGAAGATCTCACGTACACTCGACTTGAATATCGAAATCTGCTGACAGATTATACAAAAAGGAAGAAAAATAATGAAAACAGCTATTTATCCAGGCAGCTTTGACCCCATCACCAATGGGCATCTGGATCTGATTGAACGGGCATCCAGAATTTTTGACCATCTGATTATTACGATTCTTCACAATCACAGAAAAAACCCCTTGTTTTCTCTTGAAGAACGAATTAAAATGATTGAAAAAGCCGTCAGTCATCTGAACAATGTGGAGGTCTGCTCTTATTCCGGACTTCTGGTGGATTTCGCCAAGGAGAAAAACTGCCACATTATCGTCCGTGGACTGCGGGCTGTCACCGACTATGAGTATGAAATCCAGATGTCGCAGACCAATCGCCTACTGGCACCCGATCTGGATACTGTATTTGTCACGACTGACATGAAATACGGATATCTCAGTTCCAGCACCGTACGTGAAGTCGCATATTTCCATGGAGATCTGAGTGCTTTTGTTCCCGACTTCGTTGCCGATGCCCTGGAAAAAAAGTATGCCGGCACGGATTCACAGAAAAAATAAGATGATAACCGGATCTGAAAACAGGTTTTCTCAGATTCTGATAATACAAAATGAACCGGAGGAAAAATATGAACCGAATCGAACAACTGATCAGTGATATGGAACAGTATATTGACAGCTGCAAAACACAGGCATTTTCCGGCAACCGTAAAATCATTGTTGACCGGGGAGCGGTTGACGATTTTCTTGCAGAACTGCGTATGTGCATGCCTGAAGTCATCCAGAGAAGCGAAAAAATTGTCAGCAATAAGGAAGCCATCATCAGCGATGCCAAAAATCAGGCTGAAAAGCTGTTGAATGATGCCAACGAAAAGACAACCGTTCTGATCGATGAACACGAAATCGTACAGCAGGCCATTTCACAGGGACAGATGATTGTGGATCAGGCTGATGATCAGGCACAGCAGATTCTGGACGATGCAGTCCGTGAAGCCAATGCATTTAAAGATTCTGCCATCAACTATACCAGCGATGCCATGACAACCCTTCGCGCATTATATGAAGACAGCATAAAAGAAACAGCGGCTCTCTTTCAGAAGCATCTGGACGAACTGAATGAACAGTATCAGATGATTGCTGATACCCATGATCATTTCCTTGCATCCATTCAGGGATCTGCAGAACAGGAAATGCAGGAAGAACCTGAGTCTTCTGATGAGGATGAAGAATAATCGGATATGATGATAAAAACCTTCTGACCCGGAAGCAGGAAATCCATTCCTGCACAGGTCAGAAGGTTTTATTTTCAGAGTCAGAAGGTTTTATACCGAAATTTTTCTCTTCTATCTGGTATCCTGCTTCTCAGTATCCGGCTTCACCAGATCATCTCTGAATACCGGCATCTTTTTTTTCATAAATTCAACAATAATATCATAGTTTTCCGGTCTGTGGGGAAAATCGCATCCCATACAGTTTTTAATTACCCTTCCATCTTTTGTCCGGATATACTCCGGATTCCCGGGACAGTGCTCTGTAAAATTCAGCGGGCAATAACAGAACAGACAATTGAAGTCCTCAAGTCCGGGATGACAGGGATAATACTGACAATCCTTATTACAGAAAAATTTTGAACTGTTTTCCATACATTTCCTCCTTGCATAAAATCAAATCGATGTCTGCAGAGACCATACTCCTGATCCGCTTGTACCATAAGAACAAATCCTTCTGGTCTCAACATCATTATAAAGGAACATCAGATGCTTCAGCCCTTGAACGATACTGTTCAAGAAGTTCATATAATACCTTCTCTTCTTCCTCTGAAAGATCTGCCGTATGATCATAGACTTCATCTGCCGCTTCTTTTGCCAGCTTCATAATCGCTGCGTCTGTGTATATGTCAGCCAGAGCAAACTGAATCTGTCCGTTCTGCCTTACCCCATAAAAGTCTCCGGGCCCCCGAAGGCGCAGATCTTCTGCTGCAATAAAAAAACCATCATTGGACTTTTCCAGAACCGATAATCGTTCATTTTTACTTTTCTGACCGGAACGATCCATAAAAATACAGTAGGACTGTGCACTTCCCCTTCCGACTCTTCCCCGCAGCTGGTGAAGCTGTGAAAGCCCAAAACGTTCTGCGTTCTCAATCATCATAACCGTTGCATTGGGAACATTGACACCAACCTCCACAACGGTGGTAGAAACCAGCAGATCAATCTGATGGTCTGAAAATTCCTGCATAATCCGATTCTTTTCTTTCGGTTTCATTTTTCCGTGCAGGATTCCGATTCGAATATTCTGTGGCAGTGCCTTTTTCAATTTCTCCGCATAATCCAGAACATTTTCTGCCTCAACCTGTTCACTTTCTTCTACCATGGCACAGATCACATAGGCCTGATGCCCTTTCTCTATTTCTTTTTCAAGAAAAGCATACGCTCTGGAAAGATATGTTTCATTCACCACACAATTTTTGATGGGGATCCGATTGGCCGGCATCTCATCAATGACGGAAATATCCAGATCTCCATAAAGAATTAATGCCAGTGTACGGGGAATCGGCGTAGCGCTCATGACCAGCACATGGGGTTTATCAGATTTTTCAGTAAAAACCGATCGCTGCCGCACGCCAAACCGGTGCTGTTCATCGGTAATAACCAGAGCCAGCCTGTCATACACCACATGCTCCTGAATCAGCGCATGGGTGCCAATGATCAGATCCGCCTCATGGCTTTCAATTCTATGATATGCCATCCGTTTCTGCTTCGCCGTCATACTTCCGGTCAGCAGAACAGCCTGAAAACCCAGTCCACATCTTGCTGTCAGATCACATACAGCCTCATAATGCTGAACAGCCAGAACTTCAGTTGGCGCCATCAAAGCACTCTGATAGCCGTTTTCAGCAGCATGCAGCATCGCCAGCACCGCAATAACCGTCTTGCCGGAACCGACAT
Organism: Lachnospiraceae bacterium; assembly: GCA_051879215.1. GTDB lineage: Bacteria > Bacillota > Clostridia > Lachnospirales > Lachnospiraceae > TWA4. Next base: position 8,473 of record JBJELP010000100.1, on the reverse strand, counting down.
CTCCCTGTACCAGTCTGCTCATGACAAAGGGAGAATGCATATCCTGAAAAATTTCATCCATGGTCCGTTTCTGTGCAGAAGTCAGTTTGTACGGCAGAATCCGGAGCAGACGTTCTGCCGCCTCCATTTTATCAAATACATATGTGTTTGGAATCGTATGCTTTTGTTCTTTCAGTTCTCTGACTGACAGCATGAAAAAGAAAAACTCATCAAAGACCAGTCGTTTTCTGGCCAGAAGCATATCGTGGCGGCTATCCGGAAAATGGATTTCCTTCATGGCATAATTTGCTTCTGCCAGCTGATACCGTTTTCTGAACCCGGCAGGAAGATATTCATGAATCAGTTCCGCATGTTCCAGACATTGCTCCACAAGGGAACAGAGCAATTTGTTGGTCAGACCGGTTTTCAGAGGATATACCGGCATCAGCCTATTCACCTGTTCCCGATACTGCTCTTCTTTCAGAACAGACGGCTGATACAGGAGCAGACGACTTCCTTTTCTCACAGCCTTTCCTCTCAGATACAGATCTTTATCCGTTACAGAAGCGGCAATGTACGGCATATGATACCAGTTTACCGTCAGATTGCCTGTCCCATCTGTAAAGGTACCTGTGGTAACCTGCTGGCCTCCATATTTTCTGGTCACAGGCGGTCTGGTAAAATGACCAAAGACTGTCACCATTTTCTCCTCCTGAATATCCGAAATGGAAACAGACGGTTCACAGCTGATATAATCTCTCGGATACCATGAAATCAGATCCTCCGGTTCAAAAATACCCGCTGCATTCAGTTTTTTCAGTGTCTGCGGTCCGACCCCTTTTAATGCATTTAAAGTCAGCATATGCTTTTCCCCCTGCATATAAAACAAAAGTATTCGCAGTTTATAAAAACTGCGAATACAAAAAAACTTATATGATCATCATCTATTCAACAGACAGCAGATAATAATATACCGGCTGATTGCCGCTGTAAAGTTCCACATCACAATCCGGATATTTCTCTGTAATTTCATCCGTCAGTTCCTGTGCATCTTCTTCGGCAACATTTTCACCATAATAAATACTGATTAATTCGGAATCTTCATCAGCCATGGTATCCAGAAGGTCAAGTACGGTGGTTTTCAGATCCGTACCGACTGCGGAAATACCATGATCGTCAATACCCATAAAATCACCTTCATGGATTACCTTTCCATCGATGGAAGTATTGCGGACTGCATAGGTAACCTGTCCGGTTTTCACACTGCTCATTGCATCATTCATTGCTTCCTTGTTATCGGCAATATCGGCTTCTGCCATAAAACTGATCATTGCTGCAATACCCTGGGGAACCGTTCTGGAGGGGATTACAATAATATTCTTATCGGCAGTCAGCTTGGCAGCCTGTTCTGCTGCAAGGATAATATTTTTATTATTCGGCAAAATAAAGATATTTTCAGCATTGACCTTATCGATTGCTTTCAGCATATCTTCCGTACTGGGATTCATGGTCTGTCCGCCTGAAATCAGTTCATCCACATGAAGTCCACGGAAAATCTCATCCATACCGGAGCCAATGGAAACAGAAATGAATCCGTACTGTTTGGGAGGTTCTTTCACTGCTTCTTCTTTTGCGGGAATATCCTTGCCTTCCGAAGCAATCTTTGCGGCATCCTTGATCAGCTTTTCTTCATGTTCGATACGCATGTTATCAATCTTGAGTCTTGTCAGAGCACCATAGCTGAGACCTTTCTGAATCGCAATACCAGGATCATTGGTATGTACGTGAATCTTGACTACTTCATCATCTGATACACATACAAGCGAATCACCGATTGACATCAGGAATGACTTCAATTCCTGTTCATCTGCTTCTGTAAACTGACGGCCGGTTTCAGGATTCAGAATAATCATGAATTCTGTACAGTAACCAAATTTGATATCTGCAGTGGAGATTTCTGCTTCCGGTACTTTGCTCTTCGGCCCATCCGTTCCTGCTTTCGGAGCCGCTTCTTCAGAAACAGTAACCGGATCCCCGCAGAACGCACGGAGTGCACCTTCCACAACGACCATAAGTCCCTGTCCGCCGGAATCCACCACACCTGCCTCTTTCAATACGGGAAGCATATCCGGTGTTTTATTCAGTATCTCATTGCCATAATCCACTACTTCACGGAGAAATGCTTCCAGAGATTCTGAAGTGCCTTCCTCGGCAAGCAATACAGCTTTGTCAGCCATAGCTTTGGCAACTGTAAGAATGGTGCCTTCCTTGGGTTTCATAACAGCCTTATATGCTGTTTCCTTTGCTCGCATGAAAGCTTTTGCAAGAATATCAATCGTTAATTCTTCATGCCCTGTGATTTCCTTACAGAATCCACGAAGGAGCTGGGAAAGAATAACACCGGAATTACCTCTGGCGCCTCTTAAAGAACCGGATGAAATCGTTTTTGCAAGCTTATCCATTGTGACATCTTCCAGAGAACGTACTTCTCTGGCTGCAGACATAATGGTCATGGTCATATTCGTACCGGTATCACCATCCGGAACCGGGAAAACGTTCAGTTCATTGATCCATTCCTTATGGTTTTCCAGATTGCCCGCACCGGACAGAAACATCTCTTTCAATAAGTCTGCTTTAATACCAACTGTTTCCACAGTAGTTTCCTCCTTTAAACACTTTTACAACTAGCACTGATCTCTCATTCCAATCAGTCAATCACACGGACACCCTGTACATATATGTTGATTTTCGATACTTCAGCACCTGTGAATTTCTCAACACGATATTTCACACTTTCAATCAGGTTATCCGTAACCGCAGAAATACTTACACCATATACTACGATTACATGGAAATCAAGCTGGATTTTGTTATCTTCTATTACAACATTGATGCCATGTGTCACACTGTCTTTTTTGAGAAGTCTTACAAGTCCGTCCTTCATGCTGATACCTGCCATACCAACAATACCAAACGATTCAACAACTATGGAACCTGCATAACGTGCAATTACGTCCGTATCAATCAGAACTTCGCCATATTTATTATTAACACGACATTTCATAAGTTTTACCTCCATTATGGTGTATCAGTACCTTATTATAACCTCTTTTTGCAAAAAAGAAAAGATATTCCATCAGTTTTTCATTTCAAAAACGAGAATTACGGGATTTTCACTATTTTTTTGCATTCTTTTTCTTCAATTATCTACTTTATGGAAAATAACACTTGCAAAATATTCTTTTTTCTGCTAATATATCATTTGTTGCGGACTTTGTGTCCAGCAAATTAAAGGAGGTGCAATAGACATGGCTAAATGTGTTATTTGTCAGAGAGGCGCTCACTTCGGCAACAATGTAAGCCACTCACACAGAAGATCCAACAAGATGTGGAGCAATAACGTGAAATCTGTAAGAGTTAAAGTGAACGGTCAGGCTAAGAAGATGTACGTATGCACTTCTTGTCTTAAATCCGGCTTAGTAGAAAGAGCATAATCACTGCACTTTTTTAGATTGATGTACGGTTCAGACAAGGCATGCCAGTACACTGAAACGATTAAAAAAAAGCCCTTAAATCGCGATTAGGGCTTTTTTTTATGCTCACTTTTCTGTTATTCAATGACAAAACAGATTGAAACCAACGATCAGAATCACACTGATCATCAAAACAACCCAGAAATTTTCCGGCAGGAATATCATAAGAGCCATACCTGCACCGAAGCTGAACAGGACAAGTCCGAAAAGCTGTTTCATGTTCCTTCACTTTATCTGCCGCAGTTTCTGACCTCATAAAGCAGATACCTTCTTATGCTCTTATTCTATTGTATGCAGAAAAAAGCAGAGCGATGAAAAAACGAAATCTTTTCTCTTCTGAAATGAATGATTTTCGGAATTACTGATTTTCCACTGCTGCTTTCACTTCATCGTCGGACACCGTAACCTTCTTTTCCAGTCCGGATGTGAATTTGTTCACCAGTTCCGGAACCATATCGATGACGCGTGATACATTATCCGTGGATTTCACATTCACCAGTCTGGTTGTTCCATTCTGGATTACCAGAACAGCACTGGCTGACATCTTTCCATTCATTCCTCCTGCCGCTCCATCCCGCTTTTTTGCATCGCCTGCTGCAGCACCTGTTGCACAGCCGAAGGAAATATCCACCAGAGGAAGAATAATTGCATCTCCTAACTGAATCGGCTCACCAACTACACTTTTGCTGGAAAGAAAACTTTCCATCCCCTTTACAAGTGACTCCATTGATGAAGTAAAATTGTTTTTTGCATCCATAATTGATTCCTTCCTGCGCTTATGCGCTCATCTGTTGTTTCATCTCCTGAAAAAATCCTCTGCACTCCTTGTTCAGAAGCACTGAAAGAGCCATTCCGATCCCTTTAATCAAAAGATACAGCAGAACAATATTTCCCTTCAGTTCTGCCTCACCCTCCAGTACTTTTTCGTCAAAAGACGGAGTAATCTGTATGTGGTCCGGATAAAATGCGTACAGGACTGCCGCAGCTTCCATTACTCTGCCGGTTTGTGCCGGATCATCCAAACCAATGGTTCCTCTGATTTTCAGTTCATCCGGAAGCAGATGCCGTATGATTTTTTTCAGACTTCGGAGCAGCTTTTTCATCAGCTTCTTCACGGAAGGCATCTGCAGAAAAGAGATTACTTTTTTTACAGTATCCAAAATCCCCTTTTTCTCTGTTCTGCTTTCCTGTGATTCCTGAATCGGTTCTTCAAATTCTGAAACATCATCCTGTAAATCCGGTCCATCGGAATCCATATCCATAACAATCGGTTCATCAGAATCCGTATTCAGGGAAATCTGTTCTCCGGAATCGGTTTCTAAAGAAATCGGTTTCTCCGGATCTGCATTACACAGAGTCTGTTCACCATGGTTTTCGTCCGGTAAATCTGTATTATCTTGAGAAAAATCACCTGTATCTTCCGGGGACGAAGAATATGTTTCTGCTTCTGATACTGAAAATACAGTTTCCGAATCGCCCGCAGTTTCTTGTTTCCTGTTTCTTTTTTTCCGCTGGTCAGAAGAAGTTTTTCTGCCTCGTCCGAATACATGACCGAAAACAGATATACGAACATCCATCTTTTCATCCTCATAGGTTATGGTAATACCTAAAATCCGAAACAGCCATGTAATCCGTCCTGTCATCTGCAGCGTGCCATGACAGCCGCCTTTCAGATGATAACGAATCGGTGAAGCCAGTGCCGTAAGCACCAGCAGCAGCAAAATTGCCAGAATGGCCAGAATAACCAGAAGTACAGAGCCCAGAATCTTTAAAATAGTAATGACAATATGCAGCATAAAATCCTCTCATACAGAGAAACGGGACTCCATAAAATACTCTCTGATATTCAGTTTTCCCGTTTCCCGGTATATATAATCTACTATTTTCTCTATCAGTGAAAAAGCCTCTGCTTTCCCGTCGGCAATTCCTATAATATACAGATTGTCAGCCGGACAGCCGGGTTTTCCGATCATGCTGACCGGAATAATATCAAGCAGTTCGCGGGGATTCGAAGAAAGTGCGATCACATACGCCCCAGGCATTTTCTTACTGTCTTTCACCGCATCGATCAGCTTCCTGCGTTTTTTTTCAGCCTTTGGACCAATCCATAAAGCATCATACCATCTCATCATATATTACTGCTTCAGTACGTCTTTGTTTTTAATCAGATAATCCACCAGAGATACAACAGTAAGAATCAGTGCAATATAGATAAATGCCTGTTCCAGAAGATCAAATCCGGGGATCTGTGCAATCAGAAGGATGATCATGATCATCTGTGATGTGGTTTTAAACTTGCCCCAGTAGCTGGCAGCAATTACTACACCATTATCCGATGCCACAAGACGGAAACCGCTGATGATGAACTCTCTGGCAATAATAATCAGTACAATCCAGGCCGGCAGCAGATCCAGTTCAATAAAACAGATCAGTGCAGAACAAACCAGAAGCTTATCAGCAAGCGGGTCCATAAATTTGCCGAAATTAGTGACCAGATTGTATTTTCTTGCAATTTTGCCGTCAAGCAGATCTGTCAGGCTGGCAATAATAAAAATTACCAGTGCAATATATTTGGAGTAGTCTCCTGCAATGGGAACCAGTAAAAACAGAACAAAAAACGGAATCAGGATAACCCTTGCCATTGTAAGTTTATTAGGTAAATTCATGATATCAGCTCTCCTATCAAATCATAATCCAGTGCTCCGGTCACTCTGACGCGGGCAAAATCACCGGTCATAAGTATTTCCGGAGTTTGTATAAATAAATATCCATCTACACCAGGTGCATCCATATACGTACGGGAAACGTATGCGTTTTCATCAGCAACCTTTCCTTCCACCATAACAACCAGCTCTCTGCCCACCATCGCTTCTGACTTTTCAAAAGCAATGTCCTGCTGAAGTTCCATCAGCTCTTCATACCTGGCCTGCTTCACTTCTTCTTCAATCTGATCGGGCATCATGGCAGCCGGAGTATTTTCCTCCTGGGAATACGTAAATACTCCCAGTCTGTCAAATTCCATCTCATTCACAAAATCCATGTTGATTTCATGATCTTCCTCTGTCTCTCCCGGAAATCCTGTTATCAGTGTAGTTCGAAGAGCGCAGTCCGGCATGGCTTTCCGGATTGCCGCAATCTTTTCTTTCAATGAAGCCTGATCCGTGCGGCGTCCCATTCGTTTTAAAACAGTATCACTGCCATGCTGGATGGGAATATCCAGATAATGACAGATTTTCGGCTCAGAAGCCATGGTTTCCAGCAGTTCATCCGTAATTTCTTCCGGATAGCAGTACAGGAGCCGGATCCAGTAGATACCGGAAACAGCTGCCAGCTTTTTCAGCAGCTGCGGAAGACGTTTTTCGTGATACAGATCCATGCCGTAAAGGGTAGTTTCCTGGGCCACCAGAATCAGCTCTTTTACACCCTGTTCTGCAAGCTTTTCAGCCTGAGCAATCAGTTCTTCTTCCGGAATGCTGCGGTACTTTCCTCTGACGGAAGGAATAATGCAGTACGTACAGTGCTTATCACAGCCTTCTGCAATTTTCAGATATGCATAATGACCGCCGGTTGTCAGAATACGGTCTGTGCAGTGCACAGGTTTTTCTCCTGAAGATACCATATTCTGATGTTCTGCCCCCTGTAAAAGAGCTTCCACCAGTTCCACTGCTTTCTCACAGTCATTAATACCAATGACTCCGTCCAGTTCAGGAATCTGTTCCATAATTTCATCTTTGTAACGCTGTGCAAGACAGCCGGATGCAGCCAGTACCTTACAATTTCCCTGTTCTTTCCATACAGCCATATCCAGAATGGTCTGAATACTTTCTTCCTTGGCATCGTTGATAAAACAACAGGTATTGACAAAAATCACATCTGCTTCTCTTTCATCTTCTGTAAATTCATAGCCCGCCTTCAGAAAGTATCCAAGCATACCCTCCGCATCGACCAGATTCTTATCACATCCCAGTGATGCAAAAAATATCTTCATGAAATGGCTCCTTAATCCAGTTTAATCTCGTCTTCAGACTCATCATCTTCACCGAGAATATGGATTTTTTTCTCATACAGTTCCTTCACTGCGGTGGATAAAGGCTTGTCAACATCACAGGTTGTCAGTGGCTCATCACCCGCAATCAGCTGACGTGCACGTTTTGCTGCAGCAATGACCAGAGAATATCTGCTGTTAATAACGGGCTCCTCACCTGCTGTGTCATTTACTTTTTCAATTAATTCATTATAAGAGGGATGTAACATATCTTTTTCCTTTCTTTCTGATATATTTTTTAATTTCTCAGTCCTGTAAACCAAGCCGTATTTTCAGTTCTTCACGGATCCGGTCAATTCGTTTCAGATCATCTTCCGAAGGTCTGCCGTTTTCTTTCTCCATGATTGTATTATGAAGACGGATCACACTTTCTTCCAGAACATCATTCACAATTACTGCATGATATTCCTTAACATAATCGCATTCTGTTACGGCAGTTCTCAACCGTTTCAGAATTTTCTCCTCTGTTTCTGTTTTCCGGTCCCGCAGACGGGTTTCCAGAATCTCTGCATTTTCCGTGGTAATAAAAATCATCTTCACATCCGGATATTTTTCACGAACGATCATTGCACCTGCCCGCTCAATCTCCAGAATTACATTGCGTCCTGCATCCAGGTTTTCTTCAACAAATGGTCTGGGAGTACCGTAGCAATTGCCTGTATAGCCTGCATATTCAATAAAATAATCTTCCGCTACCAGTCTGTCAAATTCCTCCTGGGTCTTGAAATGATAGCTGATGCCGTCAATTTCTGTCTCTCTGGGGGCTCTGGTTGTCACAGATACTGATAAAGCATACTGTCCAGGATAGTTTTTCAGCAGTCCCTTCATCAGAGAGCCCTTTCCTGCACCGGAAAAACCGGAGACAACAATCAGTTTTCCTCTTCTGTTTCTTTCATCGGACATATAAATTTATCCC
>JBJELP010000099.1:0-3032 GCA_051879215.1 Lachnospiraceae bacterium | reverse complement strand
TAAATTAATTCTAAGCTGACACATGAATATTATTTTTTTGGTATTTTTTTGTCATATATAGTGTATCGACCAGAAGATTCCTGATGCCCATTTTCTGATCAAAAAGAGGGGCCCTCATCTATGAATTTCTGATTCATTCATAGTCTGAGGACCCCTCTTCATCTTTTTGCCGTCAGGCTGCTTTCCATGCTTTCATACTTTTACAGTTTACAGATCATCATGTTTTGCAGCTTTGATATTGGTTTTAATTTTATTCTTTCCGTTTTTCTTTACAAACTGGTTTACATACTGATTTTTCTTTCCATTGTTTGTTTTTACAACAGGAATATCTGCATATGTTTTACCTGCATCCATTGTAACGGTATAAGCTTTGTCTGCGCTGACACTGCCTGTATTGGTCAGAATCACCAGTACCAGTTTATGTCCGGCTTTTACCGTGTACAGGCTGGGCTGCAGATACAGGGTATAATCATAGTATGTATTTCCATCCACATCCACACGTTTGTCACGTGTTGCAGAAGCGGAATCATATCCTGCTTCCGGATTGCAGAGATCCATCCAGCCATACTCAATCTGTTTGTAGGCTGCATTTGTCTGTGCATATTTAACCAGATCAAAATTCTTCAGGCCGCCGCCTACCCATGCACCGCCTTCCTCAGCAGTGGAAATAATTTCGTTGGGAAGATAGCTTCCTTCTATGTTAAATACAGGGAACTCTTCGTCACTTACATCATACAGATATGCTGTAATCTTCAGGTTATCGTTGTTGGTTTCGGATGCTTCTGTTGCTGCTGTAAAATGAACTGCAACAGAACCTTCAATGGTCATATCCTTCGTTACATCCATACTGTATGCAACAGTCTTATCCGTATCGGCATCGAAGCACTGATCTGCCTTATACCATCCTCTGCTGGTACTGGTTGTGATTACCGCCTGCTCATCGCTGTCTGATTTCAGAGTAACAGAATCTTTGGTTTCCCAGCTGTCGTAGGTTACCCAGGAGCCATCCACATTGCTCTGTGCTGTAACAGCGGGCATATTCTGTGCACCATTTTTTACGCCATACAGATAGTGACTGAACCATTTGTTCAGAATGTCATCATACAGTTCATCCCCGATATTGGTTTCTGTTCCGCCTGCAGGATAGGTGGGGGTCAGGTGACCATTCTGGTGAAGCAGAAGTTTCACCGGTGCACCGGCTTCTTTATATGCCTTATACATCAGATCAAACTGTTTGGTACGTACATTTTCATCATTCAGGCCATGAACGATCAGTGCAGGACATTTGATATTTTTCGCATTTAATGTATAATCACGAATGGTCCAGTGATCGTAACCGGTTCCGTCATAGTCACCGTTCAGCTCTTTCTGAATCTGATTCAGCGTATAAAGATAACTTTCATATTGATCATCCAGTTTGGAACCGCCAGTTTCCAGATCCAGAAGACGGCCTGCACAGTAACTTGCCAGATTTTCTGAATAAGTTACGCCGCTGTTGGACACACCCTGCATGAAATTGTATTCATACCAGGAAGCAATGCCTGCAACCGGTACAATGGTTTCCAGTCCCTTTACACCTGTGGTTGCAAGACCAAACTGTGTGGTACCTGCATAGGAACGGCCTGTCATACCAACTTTACCGTTGGACCAGTCCGCATCGATGGCAATGTTGTTTTCCCTGTCGGTATACGCAACACGATCTCCGTGAAGCCATTCAATTACACATTTGAATGCATCGATTTCCAGATCAGTACCGCAGGTTTCGTAACCTTCGGAATCCAGAGTACCGAGACCGCCGCATTCAACCACTGCAAAACCACGAACCAGATAATAATCATACCAGTCCAGGTCTTCATAATCCATCATATCTTCACAGGGGTTGTAATAATACCAGTCAGAACTGTCTGCCTTTGCTGCCACTTCAGCTGTGGTTGCATGGCCTGCCGCTTTCCGTGCAGCGGGCTGACTGTACATACTCTCAATATCAAACTTTTCACCATATTCATAGGATTTAAGAAGTCCCCACCGATCGGTACATCCTGTGATATAAGGACGTGCTTCATAAATTGTGGCAGCCTTATAATCACCTTCCATGGCAGCACGGGGAAGCTGTACCAGTGCTTTTACCAGATCCAGCTTACCGTCATTGTCAGTATCGTAATTGGACTCTACATAAACGAAGAAACGGATAATGTCGCTATTTTCATTGCTGTATCCTTCTTCCACCGCACCCGAGGTATAGGGGAAGATCGGCTGTGCCTTTCCATTGATAAACAGCGGCTGCAGCTTGTCAGCGTGAAGTGCATTGTACAGAGGTTTTACAGCCTTCATTACAGCGGTGTAATCTTTTTTTGTGGCTGCTGCTGCAGGATTACTGTAATCAATACCGGATAACAGATCTGCACTTTCTGCCATACAGTTCCAGTCATAGGGATGTTTGCCCAGCTGACTTTCTTCCATACCGGAATACAGCAGAGCAAAATCAACAACATTCTGTAAAGAAACGGTTTCTGCTATCTCGTCCTGCATCGCTCTTACAGCAGCTGCCGCTTCAGCATCTGTCTTTTCCAGTTCAGACCATGATACAGGATTTTTGCTGTCATTGTTCTTGGTGCTCTTGGCCGATGCTGCAGGAACAAACAAATTTACGGTCAGCATCACTGCCATCAGAGCAGAGAGAATCTTTTTTCTCATAATGTTTCCTCCTTCTTTTGTAAACATTCATTTCCATATAGTCTTAATGATCTGACATCTTTTCGGTCGGCAATCATTTGCTGTAAATAAGGAAATTGTCTGCAACATTGAATTAACCTTCCTGTCGGTCAATATTATTAATTATTATGTATAAAATATACACTAATTTAAACTATATGCAAAAATGTTGTATAAATAGTATCACAGTTTGGAGCAAATGAAAATATTTTTTCCAATTTTTACCTATTTTTCATATACAAATTTTCCTATTCGAATCCGTGTGCAGTCTCCTCTCCGCTTCGGTCGGCTCTTATGTGGTCCCCCTGACCACAAAACTG
>JBJELP010000098.1:0-13682 GCA_051879215.1 Lachnospiraceae bacterium | reverse complement strand
CCCTGTTTGGTAATATAAGAAATCAGATTGAGTATAACAATTCCTGGGAAGTTAGAACTATTACACCGGTATTATTCTCGAACAGGTTGATAATGGAAGTTTTTCTGATTTCCTGCCTCTGTACCGTGACAAAAAATAATCACATATGTTTACAGATATATTGACAGATGTAAAGTAGAATGATACAATTTATCGCGGTAAATAACCAACCGTTTCTATGATGAGGTAAAAGGAAAATGAAAAATCAAATTGAACAGTTAAAAAGGGCGAAGAATGCCGTTATCCTTGCGCATTATTATGTCCCTGCCGAAGTGCAGGAAGTGGCCGATTATGTGGGCGATTCGTTCTATCTTGCCAAAGCAGCCAGACAGAGTGAAGCAGATATTATTGTTTTCTGCGGCGTTGCATTTATGGGTGAAAGCGCAAAAATTCTGAACCCTGATAAAAAAGTTCTGATGCCGGATCCTTCCGCCGATTGCCTGATGGCGCATATGGTGGCAGATGGTCTGATTGAAGAGATGAAAAAGAAATATGATGATCTTGCTGTTGTCTGCTATATCAACTCCACGGCAGAGCTGAAATGCAAAAGTGATGTTTGTGTAACTTCTTCCAATGCAGTGAAAATTGTGAAATCATTACCGAACCGGAATATTTTCTTTATTCCTGATAAAAATCTCGGCAGTTTTGTGGCAGAACAGGTGCCGGAAAAGAACATCATTTTTAATGATGGCTGCTGCCCGATTCATGCAAAGATAACTGCAGAGCAGGTAAAATGGGAGAAGGACAGACATCCGGATGCTCTGATTCTTACTCATCCCGAATGTGATAAAACCGTGGTTGAAATGTCTGATTATGTCGGCAGTACCTCCGGAATCATTGATTTTGCAAAGGCAAGCGCATGCAAAGAATTCATTATCTGTACTGAAGACGGCGTGGATTATCAGCTTGTAAATGACAGTCCGGATAAGCATTTTTATTATCCGAATCCGCATCCCTGCTGTGCAGATATGAAATTGAATACCCTTGAGGCTGTATTATCGGTTCTTGAAAAAGAGGACAGAGAAATCATTGTGGATCGTGATACTCGTGAAGGTGCATTAAAGCCTTTGGAAAGAATGCTGGAACTGGGAAAATAACATGAAGACAGATATTTTAATTGTAGGCTGCGGTGTGGCGGGCCTTTACTGTGCCCTCAACCTTCCCGAAGATAAAAACATTCTGGTGGTTACCAAAAACATCGCCAGTAGAAGTGATTCCTTTCTGGCACAGGGCGGTATTTGTGTTCTGCGTGATGAAGAGGATTATGACTCTTTTTTCGAGGATACGATGAAAGCCGGTCACTATGAGAATAATCCGGAATCGGTTGAGATTATGATCCACTCTTCACAGGATGTTATCACCGATCTCGTTTCCTTTGGTGTTCATTTTGAAACCAACGGAGATCATTTTCTTTACACCCGTGAAGGTGCCCACTCCAGACCAAGAATTTTGTTCCATGCAGATGAAACCGGTAAGGAAATCACCACGCATCTGCTTGAAACGGCAAGAAGCAGAAAAAACATCACTCTGGTTGAAAACTTTACAATGGTGGATCTTATCTGTTATAATAACAGCTGTTATGGGATTGTCGGTCATGATGCGGAGGGAAAATATACTTCGATTGCTGCTGATTACACCGTACTTGCTACGGGTGGGATCGGAGGACTCTTTCAGCATTCCACCAACTATCGGCATTTAACAGGTGATGCATTGGCGCTTGCCCTGAAGTATCAGATCAGACTTCAGCACATTGATTACATACAGATTCATCCTACTACCCTTTATACAAAAAAGCATGACCGTGAGTTTTTAATTTCTGAATCCGTTCGGGGAGAAGGTGCGATTCTGCTTAATTCCAGGGGAGAGAGATTTATTAATGAACTGCTGCCACGTGATGTGGTGGCAAATGCTATTTTTGATGAAATGAAAAAGGAAGGAAGCGAGTACGTGTGGTTATCTCTGGCTCCTATTCCTGAAGAAGAAATCAGAAAGCATTTTCCGAATATCTATCAGAAGTGTCTGGATGAGGGATATGATGTTACAAAAGAACCGATTCCGGTTGTTCCATCCCAGCATTATTTTATGGGCGGTATTAACGTGGACTGCAGCAGCAGGACCTCCATGGAGCGTTTGTACGCTGTGGGCGAAACGGCTTGCAACGGTGTCCACGGCAGAAACCGTTTAGCAAGTAACTCATTGCTTGAGAGTCTTGTTTTTGCAAAACGAGCAGCAAAACATATCGAAAAAAACTATCTTCCATCTGAACCGCAGGACGCGTTTGAAGTGGATGCGGCGCAGTATGAGGGATATCAGGAAAAATATAAAGAATTGGTTTTGGCAGCCATTGAAAAGGAGAAAAGAAGCCATGGATCGTATATCAATGAAACTGAATGCAGACAAGCTGATTCTCAGTGCTCTTCAGGAAGATATTACCAGTGAGGATATTACAACCAACTCTGTTATGAGAGGATATCAGCTCGGAGAAGTAGATCTGATTTGCAAAGAAGATGGAATCATTGCAGGTCTTGACGTATTCAAAAGAGTGTTTGAACTTCTTGATGAAAAAACGGAAGTCACTTTCACCTGTAAAGACGGCAGTGCGGTAAAAAAAGGTGAGAAACTGGGAGTTGTCCGCGGTGACATCCGTGTACTTCTTTCAGGAGAAAGAACAGCTCTCAATTATCTGCAGCGTATGAGTGGTATTGCAACTTACACCCGTAAAATCGCTGACCTGCTGGAAGGTACCGGCACCAGGCTTCTGGATACGCGCAAGACAACACCGAATATGCGTATTTTTGAAAAGTATGCGGTAAAAGTCGGCGGAGGTTATAATCATCGTTATAACCTCAGTGATGGAATTCTTTTAAAGGATAATCACATTGGTGCTGCAGGCGGGGTGAAAGAAGCCGTTATGATGGCAAAGGAATATGCTCCGTTTGTCCGTAAGATTGAGGTGGAAGTGGAAAACCTTGATATGGTAAAGGAAGCACTGGAAGCCGGTGCAGATATTATTATGCTCGACAATATGAGTATTGAGGATATGAAAGAAGCAGTCAGACTTACTGCCGGCAGAGCCGAAACCGAATGCAGCGGTAATGTGACAAAAGAAAATGTTGCAAAATTAACAGATATTGGTGTGGATTATATTTCCAGCGGGGCATTGACCCACTCATCACCAATTTTAGACTTATCCCTTAAAAATCTTCACGCAATATAATATGAGGTGACTTCATGAAGGTTCAGGAGAGAAGAAATGCTATTGTAAATCTGCTTTTATCAGAGCAGGAAGCCATATCCGGCAGCGCTCTTTCAGAGCGATTTGGCGTATCCCGTCAGATCATTGTTCAGGATATTACGATACTGAAAGGAATGGGGTATGAGATCCTTTCCACTCACAGCGGATATATTATGCAAAAATCGCCCTTAAAAGAGCGGGTACTGAAAATGCATCATACGACTGAACAGACAGAAGATGAACTGTCTTTAATTGTCGGTCTTGGCGGCACGGTTGTGGACGTTTTCGTATGGCATAAGGTATACGGTAAAATGGCAGCCAAACTGAATATTTTCTCGGACCTTCAGGTAAAACAGTTTATTGAAGGGGTCAGAACCGGAAAATCCGCAGAACTGATGACGGTCACGGGAGGATATCATTATCATACCATTCGCGCAGAATCCGAAGAGATCCTCAATCGGATTGAAAAGGCTCTGGAAGAGCGCGGCTATCTCGCTCCCGGAGAATAAAAAGAAATGATAATTGAAGAAAACAGACCTGAAGGGGAACATAATACACTTCCTTTCAGGTCTGTTTTGGGTTAACGTCAGATTGTTCAGAAGAATAATTACTTTTCGAAGTGTGCAGCCACATCCTTCAGATACTTCGTAATATTCAGCTTCTGAGGGCAGATCTCTTCACACTGACCGCACTCCACACAGTCGCTGGCTTTTCCGAAGTTGGCGGTGAGACGTTCATAATACTCACCCTGAGGTGTCCAGTCCTTTGTGCTGAGCTCCTGTTTATCGGTATTGTACAGGGAGAAATATCTGGGGATGGGGATGTTGTTGGGACAGCCATCCACGCAGTAGGAGCAGCCGGTACAGGGAACGGCAATACTTCTGTTGATGATGGATACGGCCTTCTGAATCCGTTCCAGTTCCTCATCATTCAGTGGCTTGAAATCCTGCATATAACTTAAATTATCCAGAACCTGTTCCATACTGCTCATGCCGCTGAGAACCATCTTTACATTATCGAGGCTTGCAGCAAAGCGGATTGCCCAGGAGGGAACCGAAGCAGCCGGTGCATATTCTTTGAACATGTTCTCCACTTCTTTCGGAACGTTTGCCAGGGTACCGCCCTTTACCGGTTCCATTACAATGACGGGAACATTGTGCTTACAAGCCACTTCATAGCACTTACGGGACTGAATACCGTCGCTGTCCCAGTCCAGATAGTTGATCTGCAGCTGTACAAATTCCATGCCGTCCTGTTCGGTCAGTACGCGGTCCAGCAGTTCGGCATTATCATGGAAGGAAAAGCCGATGTGTTTCACCAGACCCTGTGCTTTCTTTTCCTTTAACCAGTTGAAGCAATCCAGATCTTTGTATAATTGATAATGACCTTCTCCCACATCGTGGAGCAGATAGTAATCAAAATAGGTAACACCGGTCTTTCTCAGCTGTTCATTGAAAATTCTGTCGCAGTCTTCTTTGGTTTTGATAAAACCGCCATGCAGTTTGGTTGCCAGAGTGAAACTTTCTCTGGGATGACGTTTTACCAGAAATTCCTTTGTTGCTTCTTCACTCTGGAAACCGCAGTACATCCATGCAGTATCAAAATAAGTGAATCCGCGGTTCAGGAATTCATCCACCAGTCTGCAGCATTCTTCAATATTCACTTTTGCCTGTTCGCCTTCGCCGATCATGGGAAGTCGCATCAGACCGAAACCAAATTTTTTGTCGGGGAAAATATTGTTCATTCCAGTAGCCTCCGTATGTTTCGTTATTTTATTATGTTGGGGTCAAAAGGCTTTGACCCCATGATACCTACGGATTTCTCCGCGTGTTACGCTCTCGAAATCCTAAAAACATTCGAAATCCGCTCATTTTTCCAGGAAAAATGGCTACTTTCTCATGTTTTGCGGGTCCCAAAGTCATGTCTTTTCATGCAAGCATGAAATCCATGACCTTTTGACCCTGGTATCATTTTGTTTACCTGCATAGTATACCATGTGTTCAAATAAACTGCACTAACAAAAAAAGTGCTTATGAATGCAGGCATCCGCTGAACTTTTGTGTCAATCTGCCTGGCTCTGAACGGCAACAATTGTCGTTGACGTTTTCAAACTTCAGCTGTTATCATATTACTATCCGGTGTGAGGCATTCCAGACAGCAGACAGCTATTTCGTGAAGGAACCGGCAGAACACCGGGGAGCAGTGGGAGGAAATACAGTGAAAAAGACAATTGCAGTGGTTGCTCTGGATCCTTTGGCCGGAGCTTCCTATACAAAAGAAATAAAAAGTCTGTTTGGTGATTATGCGGATGTAAAGGGATACAGTGTTCGTGACGGCTCGGCAACAGGAAAATTGCCCCGTGCAGATCTGTTTATCATTTCAACAGATGCTTACGGGTCAGCCGAGGAAGTTGCACGCCATGTACCCATTGACAGTGAGGTGATGTCCATTGAAGTGACATTTCACTGGAAAACCCTGGAAGAGCTGTGGAAAATCCCAAAGGGAACATCGATTCTTTTCGTGAATATGACGGAAACCATGGCAAGGGAAGCCATTGCCCAGCTGAATGCACTGGGCGTAAATCATCTGAAATTCATTCCCTATCATCCGGGTGCTCAGTTAAGGGATGAAGATATTGATATTATTTTTACACCGGGTGAAACACGGTATATCCCCCAAATGGATAAGCCTGTGATTGACTGTGGACAGCGTCCCTGTACCTACAGCATGATGATTGAAATCGCCATGCGGCTGGGACTGGAAAATTTGCTGGAGACAGAACCATTCCTGCAATATGAAAAAACTGTCGCATCGAAACATTACAGCTTTGATCTGCTGTATACAAGAGCACGAAGACAGGAAAGCCAGTTTCATATTCTGATGGAAATTTTGAATGAGGGTCTGATCGGAGTAAATGAAATGGGAGAGATTTTTGCCTGCAATAAAAAAGCATGTCAGATTGCAAGAGTCTCTGAACAGTTTGTAACCGGGAAGCGCGGCGAAGAAGTATTTCCGTATATTCCATTTTATCGTGCATTGAAAGAAAAAAAGGAAATACCGGAAAAGGTGATCCAGCTGTATGGGGTTCATATATCCATTGCAGTTATGCCCGTATTACGTAAAGGAGAATGTATTGGAGCGTTTGCCACACTTCAGTATTTCAATGAACAGGAAAATCGTCAGAATGAATTGCGCAGTCAGCTGCTGAAAAAGGGGCATTATGCCAAATACTGTTTTGACGATATAATTGGTGATTCTGAGAATATCTGCAGAACAAAAGAAATACTGAAACGTATGGCAGTTACGGAAAGTCCTGTTTTGATTGTGGGAGAAACCGGAACCGGAAAAGAACTGATGGCTCATTCCGTGCATCGTGCTTCCATGCGGTCGGAGGGACCGTTTATTGCCATCAATGTGGCTGCCATGCCGGAAAATCTGTTGGAGAGTGAACTGTTTGGTTATGAGGATGGTGCTTTTACGGGAGCCAGAAAGGGAGGAAAACCGGGTCTGTTTGAATTTGCCCATCGTGGGACATTGTTTCTCGACGAAGTGGAAGGAATGAGTCCTTCCATGCAGGTAAAGCTGCTTCGTGTACTGCAGGAGCGGGAGGTAATGCGCATCGGAGGAAGTCATATTGTAAAAGTGGATGTGCGTATTGTGGCGGCAACCAATGAAAACCTGGAGGAAAAAGTGGAAGATGGAAGCTTTCGCCGGGATTTGTATTACCGTCTAAATGCCCTGACCGTGGTACTCCCGCCTTTGCGTGAGAGAGGACAGGATATGTTCCTGCTGTTAGACCATTTTAAAGGGGAATTGGGAGGCGGCTTTGAACTGTCTGCAGAAACGAAACATTTTCTGGAAAATTATGCATGGCCGGGAAATATACGGGAACTGCATAATGCGGCAGAGTATTTCAATTATCTGGGAAAGACGGTGATTGAGATGACTGACCTTCCGCCCACCATGTCCCGAATGCTTATGGAAACGGCTGATTCCAAAGAACAGACTGACAGTCAGGAAGAGAAAACGTCTCTTTACTGGTTTGTTCTGGAGCAGATTTACAAAGCAGAGGAATCCGGATACGGAATTGGCCGGGAGAAATTATTGCAGGAGGCAAAAAAGAAAGGATACTCCATATCCCAGAAGCGGATTCGGGATCTGCTGCAGCAGATTGCAGAAGAAGGTATGATTGAGAAAAAATCCGGGCGGGGAGGAAATCGACTTACACCGCAGGGAAGGCAGCTGTGGAGGAACCACTGCAAGTAGCGAGTCGAAATAACACAGGAAAGGCCCGCTATAACCTGTAAAGCAGTTCAAAACATCTGAAAGCAACCAGTAGAAAACCGGAAATAACCAGTAACAACTAATAATAACCAAAATACGACCATAATATAACCAGATAAATAACCGATTGATGATAAAATTGGTTATTTGTCCGGTTATATTTTTTTTGTTTGAAAATAGTCTTTGAAATGAAACCCATTCCATTTTGAATGAGATTAAAATAAATCAATATGCCATATTAAATATTGATCGAAATTAACTTTCTTATAATAAATAAAAAAAATATTTCCATTTCTTCCAATTTGGCACGGTAATTGCATTTTATATAAGTATCAACCGCAAAGGCGGAAAAAAGAGATGAAAGGATACGATATTATGAAGTACAATTTTGACGAGATCATTGACCGCAGCAAGAATCGTTCTTCCAAGTATGATGAACGTGTAAAGAAGTTCGGTACCGATGATGTAATTCCTCTATGGGTGGCAGATATGGATTTCCGTACTGCGCAGCCGATTATTGATGCCTGCAAAAAGAAAGCAGAGGAAGGAATCTGGGGATATACATCCAGGCCGGACAGCTATTTTGAGGCAGTAAAGGAATGGGAAAAGAAGAGAAACGGATGGGATGTTGACACTTCTCTGATGAGCTGGAGCCTGGGAGTTGTACCGGCTATGGCAGCTATGATTCGGATTTTCAGTCAGCCCGGTGACAAAGTCATGATTCAGACCCCGGTTTATTCTGAATTTTATGACATTACGGAAGCATGTGATCGTGTGGTCGTAGAAAATCAGCTGAAAGAAAAGGATGGCGCATGGGTCATCGATTTTGAGGATTTTGAAGAGAAAGTAAAGGAGTGCAGAATTTTCCTTCTCTGCAATCCCCACAATCCTCTGGGTATTGTATGGAAGCCGGAAGAATTGAAAAAGATGGCTGAAATATGTATGGAACATGATGTGCTGCTGATTTCGGATGAAATTCATTCCGATCTGATTTTCCATGGAAAGAAGCATACCCCCACTGCTTCCCTGTCACCGGAAATTGCAGACAGAATTATTACCTGTGTTTCTGCAACAAAAACATTTAACCTGGCCGGACTTCAGGCATCCACATCCATTTTCCCCAACCAGGAAATGAAAAAGAAATTTGATACTTTCTGGGGCAGCATGGATGTACACAGAAACAATGCCTTCAGTTCAGTTGCCATGGAAGCAGCATATCGGGAAGGTGAGGAATGGCTGGAACAGCTGCTGGAATACATTTCCGGAAACTTCGATTTTATCAGAGATTACTGTGCAGCCAATATTCCTCAGGTGAAACCAAATGTGCCGGATGCGACTTATCTGGTATGGCTGGACTGCCGCGGACTGGGCATGAGCAATGAAGAACTTCGCCGTTTCATGATTGAGGATGCAAAAATCGGTCTGAATGAAGGATATACGTTCGGACGGAGTCTGAGCGGTTTTATGCGGCTGAATGCAGCCTGTCCCCGTGCGGTACTGGAAAAAGCACTGAAACAGCTGAAGGATGCCGTAGACAGACTGGCATAACAGACAGAAGGAAAATCAAAGGAGAAAACATTAAAATACAAATTCGGAGGAAGAAAAATGGATAGAAAGAAAATATGGGAAAGCTATCGTTTCCCGCTGATTCTGCTGGCGGGTATTTTTACAGGAGCGGTGATCGGACTGATTTTCGGGGAAAAGGCAACGATTCTGGAACCGCTTGGTGATATTTTTATTAACCTGATGTTTACCATTGTGGTACCTATGGTATTTGTATCAATTACCAGTGCAGTGGGAAGTATGCTGAACATGAAGCGGCTGGGAAAGATTCTCGGCAGTATGGTACTTGTTTTTGTTGTAACCGGTATTTTCGCTGCAATTGTGGTTCTGGTTGTGGTGAATGTATGGCCGCCGGCTGCAAACACTTCGATTACCATGGGAAGTGCGGAAATGGAGGAAACGGCCAGTATCAGTTCCATGATTGTGGGAACTCTGACAGTTGATGATTTCAGCGGTCTGCTGAGCAGAAAAAACATGCTTCCGCTGATTGTATTTTCCATTATGACAGGTATTGCAGTGGCAGCCTGCGGCGGTGAGGAAAGTCCTGCCGGCCGTCTGCTGGGCAATATGAATAAAATTATCATGAAAATGGTTGATATGATCATGAAGCTGGCTCCCATTGGACTGGGTGCATATTTTGCAAATCTGGTGGGTGAATTCGGTCCCCAGCTGATCGGAGATTACGGACGGACCATGCTGGTTTATTATCCCATGTGTCTGGTTTATGCACTGGTATTCTTCCCGCTGTATGCATACTTTGCCGGCGGAAAAGAAGGTGTCAGAAGAATGGCAAAAAATATTTTCAGTCCTGCGGTTACAGCCTTTGCAACACAGAGTTCCGTTGCCACACTGCCTACTAATATGGAAGCCTGCAATGAAATCGGTGTTCCGGAAGATATCAGTAAAATTGTGCTGCCCATGGGTGCGACCATGCACATGGATGGCTCCGTTCTTTCCAGTATTACCAAGATTGCTTTCCTGTTCGGTGTTTTCCAGATGCCTTATGCAGGTGTGGGAACCTATGCCATGTCCATTGTGGTTGCGGTATTGAGTGCATTTGTCCTTTCGGGAGCACCCGGCGGCGGACTGGTGGGTGAAATGCTGATTGTCAGCTTATTTGGATTTCCCGGAGAAGCATTTCCACTGATTGCCACCATCGGTTTTCTGGTGGATCCCATGGCAACCTGCCTGAATGCATCCGGTGATACCATTGCATCCATGATCATTACCCGTCTGGTGGAAGGAAAAGACTGGATTACAAAAAAAGCAGCATAATAAATGGAAGATAATATGAAGATAAGATGTAATAAAGATAATATGATAAGAAATTAAATGATTCAGGAGGAATTGGAAAATGAAAAAATTAAACACAGAAAAAGCACCCGGTGCAATCGGACCTTATTCACAGGGATATGAGGTAAATGGAGTGATTTATACTTCCGGACAGCTTCCGGTAAATGCAGAAAACGGTGAAATGCCGGAAGGTATTACGGCTCAGGCAGAACAGAGCTGTAAAAATGTGGGAGCAATTCTGGAAGCAGCAGGAAGCGGATTTGACAAAGTATTTAAAACAACCTGTTTTCTGGCAGACATGGCAGACTTTGCAGCATTCAATGAAGTTTACGGCGGATATTTCACATCCAATCCTGCACGCAGCTGCGTAGCGGTAAAAACACTGCCCAAAGGTGCTTTATGCGAAATTGAAGCAATCGCTGTAAAATAAAATTTCCCACCTAATATCATTATCGAAAGAAAGGAATAAAAATCATGAAAGTTACTGTAATTGGAAGTCATCTTTGTCCTGACACATTATACGCACTGAATCAGCTGGCAGCAGCAGGAGCAGAAATCAGTTTTAAAGATATTCTGTCCTGCCATGCAGATCTGATGTCCTATCTGATGCTGAGAGATACCAGCGATGTGTATGCGGAAATCCGGGGAAAAGAACGTCTGGGTGTTCCCTGCTTTGTATGTGAAGACGGTACCGTTACCCTGGATATCAAGGAAGTACTGAAATAAAAGTTATCAGTTATAATTTTTTCGCCCGGATGTACCTGGAATAGAGAGTTCTTCCCGATATTTGGTTACCGTGCGGCGGGATATGGAAAATCCCCGGGAATTCAGCAGCTCCGCTAAAATGCGGTCGCTGTATGGTTTCGACTTATCTTCCTGCTGAATCAGATCGGAAAGAGCTTTCTTTACATCCAGTGCAGTGGACGACGCCGGAAATGCACCATCGTGCCCTCCGGCAGGAGCCGCCTTTACAAAAAATGCATTCAAAGGAAATGTTCCCCAGGAACATTGAAGGAACTTATTGCTGCAGGCTCTGCTTACGGTGGAAACGTGAATACCCAACACGGATGCAATGTCACTTTGCTTAAGCGGTTTCAGATGCTCAGGCCCCAGAAAGATGAAATCCTGCTGCATTGACAGAATCGTTTTTGCCACGGAGAGCAGTGTTGCACTGCGCTGCTTCACACATTGCTGCACCCACTGAGCCTGCCTGATTTTCTGCTGCAGATAATTGCGCACTTCCTGATCGGATGAATCCTGATAGAGGTTCAGATAGTAATTGCTGATGCTGATATCCGGATAAATGTATTCGTTCAGAGAAACATCCATATGGTGCTGATCGGTTGTTACGATCACATCGGGGATGATATAATCGGGCTGCCGGGAATGAGAGAAAGGCAGTCCGGGTTTAGGGTCAAGCTGTCGGATCCTTTCGCACCAGAGTTTCACGGTATTCATGGGAATTTTTCCGGCACGTGAAATAGCAGACAGCTGATTTCCGGCAATCTGTGTCAGATTGTCATGAATAAAATCCTTCAGCTGCGGCGTTAACTCCCCTGTCCGTTCCAGCTGAAGGCAGAGACATTCTTCCAGGTTTCGTGCCCCGATTCCGGCAGGCTCAAGACTCTGGACCAGAGTCAGAATCCCCAGAGCCTGTTCGGAATTCAGATCAAAAAGCTGAGCGAATTCTTCAAGGGAATCTGTAAAATAGCCATTTTCATCAAGGCTGTTCAGCAGAAAACGCAGAGGTTTTTCCTGTTCCATGGGGCAGGAACGGGTCAGCAGCTGATTCCACAGATGCTCAGCCAGTGTTTCGGAAGAGGGCTGATGAAAATTCCATTCGGGATATTCATTTTCCCGGGATTCCAGATGCTGGTAAAGATAGAGGTTCTGTTCATCATGGGAACTGATCCAGTCATATGTTTCGGATGAATGGCATTTCTGTTCATCGTGCTGTGAGCAGGTCAGTTCCAGAACCGGATTTTCCATTACCTGTTCATTCAGATATTGTTCCAGTTGTGTGGAAGTCATCTGGAGAATCGTGGAAGATTGAATAATTTTATTAGAAACGGTTTGTTTTTGTTCTGTTTTTACTGTGAATTCCATAATTGCATCATCCTGTCTTTGGTTATAATTGTCTGAAATCCGTTTGTATCATGGGGCAGATCTTTTGCACCGACATTAAAATCTTTTTCAAGTATAACATAGCGGAACAGGAAATTGAAGCGGGTTTTGCTGTGGAGACATTCGGAAGAACGATTCCAAAAGTACATAATAACTGTCAGGAGGAAAAGACAATGAATCAACTTACCCGGTTAATCAAAGAGGATATGAAGCCGGCATTAGGCGTAACGGAACCCGGAGCAATTGCATTTGCTGTTTCAACAGCCAGAACCCATATGAAAGGAGCTGTGAAACAGGTTTTTCTCCGCCTCAACAGCGGCATGTTCAAAAATGCATTTACCTGCGGAATTCCCGGAATCAGTGAAGTGGGGAATTATCATGCGGCTGCACTGGGTGCAGTTGCGGCAGATCCGAAGAAAGGGCTGGAATGCCTGGATGGTATTTCAGATGAAGAGAAGGAAGCAGCGCGGAAAATGGTGGAACAGGGGCAGATCACTGTCAGTATGGGTGAAATTACCAGCCGTATTTATATAGAAGCAAAAGTCATCGGAGAAGCTTCTGAGGCATCTGTGATCATTCGTGACGCACACACGAATATCGTAAAAATCACGGAAAACGGCAAAACGATATGGGAAAAAGACTTTGAAGAAAAAGAACAGGAGACAGAAAAGCCTCTGATTCACCGATATACGCTGGAACAGATTTATGAGTATACAAGAACCGTACCGGCAGAAGAAATCTCATTTATCAGAGCTGCATTTAAAATGAATGAAGAACTGATGATGGAAGGCATCAACAGTTCGAAAACAACGTATGCACCGTATTTGCTGGCGGCAAATGGCGGCAAAATTGTATCGGATGATGAACAGAAGACCGCTTCCCTGTTCTGCAATGCAGCCATTGAAGCAAGGGTTCTGGGGCTTTCCAGACCGGCTATGAGTATTACCGGTTCAGGCGCCCACGGAATTATTGCCACCATGCCCCTTTATGCGGTCTGCCGGGTGAAAGGCTATACGGAAGACGCATTGCTGCGGGCTGCGGCACTCAGTTATCTGATTTGTATGTATATTAAAGAATATTCAGGAAAATTATCCGCATTCTGCGGATGTGCCATCGCTGCAGGAACGGGTATGGCATGCGGTCT
>JBJELP010000097.1:0-13695 GCA_051879215.1 Lachnospiraceae bacterium | reverse complement strand
CTGCCGGATATTCTGATTTTGCCTGTACATCATAATGAAATCTGCCCGATATTTCGCCCCATTTCTCTCCCTGTGAAGAAACCAGACGATAGCTGCCCTTCTCCTGTGAAAGAACACGGGCTGTGGTCAGATCTGCAGACTGTTCTGCTGATTTTATTACTGTTTCAGATAAACCATACTGTCTCATGATATCGTTATTGTTTTCCAATTCTTTCTTCCTCTCCTGAATTCATTTAAAATATTCAAGACTCGCTCGCGAGTCTTGGCGCGGGATTCGGGTCAGCTTTAGCTGATATAAACGGTCGTTTACACATATTTTAGTAAACGACCGTTTATATGTCAAGAGTTTTTATCTCAGTCAGAGAAGACTTTCACCTTAACAGGTTGTGAGCAATAAAAAACTTCCGACTGAAATACGATCTGATTTCAGTCGGAAGTTTCTTAGTCATGAATCATTTTTACTTTTCTTCGCAGTTCATGTTATTGATACTGCAGGTGGAATTATCATCTTCACCGGTACAGTTCATATCATTGATACCGCAGGTAGATTCGTCGTCTTCACCTACGCAGTTCATATCATTTAATGCACAGGTCTTGTCTTCGTTATCTGTCATGCCGTTCAGGTTTGCCCATCCGGCATTTTCAGGAGCTTTATTGGCCATATTCTTCTCCTTTCCGCATGCAGCTGCATGCACTGCATCTACACATCTTATTATGCGTCATAGAACGCGATAATATTGAAGATTTTACCACGGAATAGCGCCATATGCAAGAACTGCTAAAACTGCACCAACAATGGGTCCAATGATAACAACGGGTGCATAACCCCAGTTGGAATCGCCTTTACCCTTAATAGGAAGGATTGTATGAGCAATACGAGGACCAAGGTCACGGGCAGGGTTGATAGCGTAACCGGTCAGACCGCCTAATGACATACCGATGGATACGATGATGCCGAATACCAGGAAGTTGCTGAGACCAGGAGCACAGTTCTGAACCTGAGCAATACCCTTGATTGCGAATACCAGTACGAATGTACCAACTGCTTCACTTACGATGTTAAGAGGCATGTTGGGAACAGAGGGACCTGTTGAGAATACACCCAGTTTGGTTGCAGGTGATTCGGTTGCATCGAACTGATCTTTGAACAGAATGTATACCAGACAAGCACCTACAAAAGCGCCTGCAAACTGTGCAACGATATAACCGGGAACCAGATTCCATCCGATGGAACCGTCAACTGCCAATGCGATTGTCAGAGCAGGATTAAAATGAGCACCGGATGCTGCACCGAAGATAAATGCGGGAACCATAACTGCAAGACCCCATGCCAGTGTGATCTGGATGGAACCTGCACCCTTCATACCTGATTTGTTTAATGTTACGTTAGCTACTACGCCATCACCCAATAAGATAAGCATGGCTGTTCCAATAAATTCTGCTATATAAGGCAACATAATGAATTCCTCCGTTATAGTTTATACTACGTAATTAAATGTCAGCCCGTCCAATATCCATGTGTCTGCGCGTGCAATCATGCTCCGTCACATGGCTGCTGTCCGGGACTTTTTTACTAAACTGCGGCTTGTTTCCACACAGCCGGATTCTGGGAAAATTAATCTTCCTTAGCCCAGCCGTAAGAGTATTTAACAGCCTTGTTCCAGCCTTTGATCTTAGCAGCACGTTCTTCTTCGCTGATCTGAGGTGTAAAGGTCTTGTCAATAGCCCAGTTCTTGATAACGTCTTCTTTGCTTTCCCAATAGCCAACTGCCAGACCTGCCAGATAAGCAGCACCCATAGCTGTTGTTTCTACGCAGCAGGGACGGTTAACAGGAGCGTTGATGATATCGGTCTGCATCTGCATCAGCAGGTTATTTGCACTTGCACCGCCGTCAACTTTCAGTGCTTCCAGTTCGATGCCGGAATCAGCCTTCATAGCCTGAAGTACATCATTAACCTGATATGCCAGAGATTCCAGAGTAGCACGGATAATATGATACTTGTTAACACCACGGGTCAGACCTACGATGGTACCACGTGCATACTGATCCCAGTGAGGAGCACCCAGACCGGTGAATGCGGGAACCACATAACATCCGTTGGTATCCTTTACCTTGCTTGCCATGTATTCGGAATCCGGTGAAGAATCAACAAGTCTCATTTCGTCACGAAGCCACTGAATTGCAGCACCTGCAATAAAGATGGAACCTTCCAGAGCGTAATTAACCTTGCCGTCAAGACCCCATGCAATGGTAGTTAACAGACCGTTGTTTGAGAATACGGGCTTTTCACCTGTGTTCATCAGCATGAAGCAGCCGGTACCGTATGTATTCTTTGCTTCACCGGGATTGAAGCAGGTCTGTCCGAACAGAGCTGCCTGCTGATCACCAGCAGCACCGGCAATCGGAATCGGACCGCCGAACAGTGCGGGATCTGCTGTACCGTAAATGCAGCTTGAAGGTTTTGCTTCGGGAAGCATGCATCTGGGAATATTCAGTTCTGCAAGGATTTCATCATCCCAGTCAAGGGTATTGATATTGAACAGCATGGTACGGGAAGCATTGGAGTAATCGGTTACATGAACTGCACCATAGGTCAGTTTCCAGATCAGCCATGTTTCAACAGTACCGAAAAGAAGTTCGCCTTTTTCCGCTCTTTCTCTTGCGCCTTCTACATTGTCGAGAATCCATTTAACCTTTGTGCCTGAGAAATATGCATCAATAACCAGACCGGTTTTCTGACGGAACTTTTCGGTTAAGCCTTTTTCTTTCAGGCTGTCTGCATATTCAGAAGTTCTGCGGCACTGCCATACGATTGCATTGTATACGGGAATACCTGTGTTCTTGTCCCATACAATAGTGGTTTCACGCTGATTTGTGATACCGATTGCTGCAATATCCTCTGCTGTAGCACCGATCTTGTTCATAGCTTCTACAGCAACACCAAGCTGAGTATTCCAGATTTCATCAGCATTATGTTCAACCCAGCCGGGCTGAGGATAATACTGTGTGAATTCCTTCTGTGCAACTGAACACATTTCACCCTTTTCGTTGAACAGGATACAACGATTACTTGTTGTACCTGCATCCAGTGCCATTACATACTTTGCCATAAAAAAATACCTCCTTATTGAGTATTAAAATGAATATGTTTCCAACTTCTGCTCATCCCCTGAGCGGAAGTTCATGATGGCTTTCATCTTAAGCCATATCGCTGATGCTGTTTCAAACAATTCGATCAGGGGATACTGCATCGAACAATATCAACTGTACGATACTGCCTGAAACGGCAACATATAATAAACTGCAGGTATCGATTCAACAGACAAATGATTCGGATAAATATAATGATCTGCTGCATACATTCGGAAACCCTGCAAATTCATTCTACATCAGGTATACAGATGGATTCCCTTCCGCAAGATTGATTGCCGGATTCATATGCAGCGATGCAATCTCATCCACATCGTCATCTGTTTTACGATTGTCCTTATATTACATATGCTTTCGTAATGCAAAAATATTACCGGATCGTAAACACTCTGCTCCATCTTTCCCCCAAAAAGAAGCCTTTTTCAACATCGCTCAGAGAAAAAGAGCACAGCTAAAAAGCAGCATTTCTGCCGTCCCTACTGTGCTCTCCTGTCTCACGCGCTTCCTTTTTTATCTGTACACAGTTTAGCATATTGTCGCATAATACGCAATAAGTTTTTACTTTTTTGTATGGATTAACAACAATAATGTATTACCATCTGTTTTTCTTTGTATCAAACTTACAACAAACGCGAAAAGATCATTTTTTTATAAACAATATGAAAATTATCGGCTGTTTTTAAACAAAACTACTAAATCTTCAATGCTTCTGGGGCCCGTATACGTATCCCTGTCATTGACAATCATAAAAGGTACCCGCTTGATCTGATAATTTTCTACCAGGTCGGGGTACAGATTGGCATCAATCATTTCGGCCTCAATCAGTGGATTCAGCATGGCAATCCGCTGACATGCCGTCACCAGACCGGAACAATGATGACATCCCAGAGATACACAGATCTTCACATTGACGGGATTTTTCAGTTTCTGAATTTTTTTCCGTGTACTGTCACTTAGTTCCTGACCGGCACCTGCCAGATTGTATATTGCAAGAATGAAGGCATTGATTTCTTTTCCCCCTGGTATTCCATGAAAGGATACATTGGAAAAACCATCCTCTGTATACAGCCCCATTACAGGCAGATACCGGGTATTCAGTTTCAGATCTGCAGAGATGGTGTCTGCTTCCGTTTTTTCCGATAATTCATCTATGGAATACAGCTCCAGATGAATGGGCTGTCCGGCGGGGATTTCACAGAAACGCTTTAAAAAGGATGCCAGTTCCATGGATTTATCCTGTGCAGGATCCAGTACGGCTTTGATGGTTACCGGTTTCTGTATTCTCTTTATAATCCCTTCAATATCCTGACAAAGTTTTTCATTCAGCAGAGAACATTCTGCAGAAATATCTTTTAAATCAATCATATAATCCCCCAATTCAGCAGCGCAGCCTGCTGGTGCTGCGGTGCTGTTATCTATAGTATTAGAATTAAAGTAATCCAACCAGATCCAGACTGGGCATCAGGGTATCCTCGCCCGGTTTCCATCTGGCAGGGCAAACCTGATCTCCGTGTTCCTCCACATACTGTGCTGCCTGAACTTTACGCAGCAATTCCTCTGCATTGCGGCCGATTCCCATGTCGTGAATCTCGTATGCTCTGATTTTTCCTTCCGGATTCAGGATAAAGGTTCCGCGAAGGGCCTGTCCTTCTTCTTCCACCAGCACACCGAAGAAACGGGCAAGCTTTCCTGCCGGGTCTGCCAGCATGGGATAGGAAATCCGCCGAATTGTTTCGGATGCATCTGCCCATGCTTTGTGAACAAAATGGGTATCCTCCGACACGGAATAGATTTCGCATCCGGCTTCTTTAAATTCTTCATAATAATCTGCCAGATCCCCAAGCTCTGTGGGGCACACAAAGGTAAAATCAGCCGGATAGAAAAAGAATACGGACCAGTGTCCCAGCACGGAATCCTTTGTTACTTCTTCAAAAGCACCTGCGTGATAAGACTGTACACAAAAATCCTCCAGTTCTGTTCCAATTAAATGCATAATGTAACCTCCTGTTTGTAGTATTATTTCAGTTTCTTCTATCATTATTTCCCATTACGGAATAATTATAAAAAGCACAATTGCCATCAGACATTTCTGTCCTTATTGCAATTGTGCTTTTCGTTCTCAGATTGCATTTCTGATGGAGTAGTTAGTTTAAACATACCACATCCAGCCATCGAATTCAATCAGTTTTTCTTATGTTCAGAATGATAATTTAATTTGACGGATCCGGATCCACCAGATAGTACCCAAGCTTTACTTCTTTCACAGCAGTTTCTTTCTGTTCCAGAAGTTCCATTAACATGTGAATGGCCTGTTCTCCGCTCTTTTCGTAAGAATAATGAACGGTAATCAGAGGAGGTGAGGTTACCTTCGACATGTCGGAGTCACCCTGACCGGCCACAAGGATTTGTTCCGGTATCCGGATATTATGTTCCTGAAGATATTGAACCGCACCGGCAGCCATGGTATCGGTGGCACAGATCAATCCGTTCAGATCCGGACATTTTTCCAGCAATTCTCCTGTTTTTTCATAACCGGAAGCAACGGAAAATGATGCAATCACATGGTTATCGGCCAATTCTGCGTATCCGTTGCCGGTCACCGCATCTTTGAAACCACGGTATCGTTCTGCACCGACTGCTTTATCCTGCTGGATTGCTCCGATGTAGCCCAGTCTGTTTCTTCCTTTTTCCAGAAGGAGTCTGGTGAGGTCATAGGATGCATGATAATCGTCATGGAATACACAGCAGTATCCGGATAGCTGCTGTCCCACGATCACCACAGGCACCGATAGTTTCTTCAAAATACGTTTATAGGCTGCACTGAATACCGTGGCAACCAGAACGATCCCATCCACCTGTTTATCATCAAAAGCAGACAGATATTCCATCTCTGTTTTGGGATTATTCTGTGTAACAGCCAGAAGCGTCTGATAGCTGCTGTTGTTCAGCACCGAAAGAATACCTTCCACAACTTTTCCAATGGATGCAGATGCAATTTTCGGTACAATGACACCGATCATTTTCGTCTTTTTCGTCCGTAAAGTCTGTGCCTGGACAGATGGACGGTAACCGGTCTCTTCTACCACCCTGCGGATGGCTTCCTTTTTTTCTTCCGATATATATCCATTGTTGAAATATCTGGAAACAGCTGCCCTGGACACACCGGCCAGTTTTGCAATTTCTGCTATATTCATACATATTACTCCTTAGACTTTTGCAAAAACAGAATGATTTATCATTTCTCCTGTTTTTTCTGTATAAGTATAACATGAAATGCAGTTTTTATCCAGTCTGTGTGAAAAGAGCAGCTGTATTGATTACAGTTTTTTCTTTAAATAACAGAATTCGTAGGGCGGCAATTTGACATCGATGAGTTTCATGGTCTTGCCCGATAATAGTTCCGTATAATTGCCGTCTTCATGCAGCCATGCGGTTTTCTCATGCTCACTGAAGTTGAAGAGACCGATGATGGTTTCCTCTTCTAAATGTCTTTCGATGCATAAAACAGACGGGTCCCCTGTTTCGATGGTACGCACTTCTGCAGTGGATACAAAGACCTTTTCTGCTTTGCGGATTTTTTCCAGCTGATCCAGTCTGTGGAATATTTTTCCTTCTACAGTATCCGGATCGGAAATGTTTTCTGTCATGTCCCACCTCATGGCACCGCGGTGAATATATCGGGAATCAGAAGCCTTATGTGGATACTCTTTATAGGTATAGTCATTCACCTGTCCGATTTCATCTCCGCTGTACAGAACCGGAATGCCGGACTGCATAAACATATAGGCATGAAGCATCACATCCAGGTTGATTGCTTCTTCCATGGCCTCTGCATTCTGTTCAAATCCCGCTTTTTCCACACCGCACATGGAGGCTGTTGTTCCGCAGAATCTGGCATCGCCGGTGACAGGATCTGCATTATACAGTTCACCCCGGCTGCTGCTGTATCCGGCATATCCCTGAAAATAATCATTCAGGTACTGTTTATGGGATCGTTCTCCGATTCCTTCGGCTTTCAGCATGCCGTAATCCAGCCCCCAGCCAATATCATCGTGGCATCGAAGATAATTCAGAAATACATATTCTTTTGGCAGGGAATTCACAATATCCAGCTGTCTTTTCAGCAGTTTCACATCTCTTGTAGCCACCGTATGCCAGGTTGTGGCCATGGTGGTTACATTGTACAGCATATGACACTCCGGTTTTTCCACAGTTCCGAAATACGGCACAACTTTCTCCGGTTCCATGACCACTTCTCCCAGAAGCAGGACGCCCGGACACACAATTTCACTGATCATACGCATCATTCGCACAATGGTATGCACCTGGGGAAGGTTGCGGCATTGTGTGTTTAACTCTTTGTAGATATACGGAACGGCATCCAGACGTATGATATCAATCCCATGGTTGGCCAGAAATAGGAAATTGTACATCATTTCGTTAAAGACTCTGGGATTTCTGTAATTCAGATCCCACTGATAGGGGTAAAATGTAGTCATAACATAATGTCCTACCTCCGGAATCCATGTGAAATTGCCGGGTGCGGTTGTGGGAAAGACCTGCGGTACCGTTTTTTCATACTGGGCAGGCTCATGGGCATTATTGAAAAAGAAATATCTGCTCATGTATTCTCCATCACCCTGACGGGCTTTTTTGGCCCATTCATGATCTTCTGATGTATGATTCATGACAAAATCCATACAGACACTGATACCTTTTTTATGACAGGCAGCTGTCAGGCTGTTCAGATCTTCCATGGTACCCAGCTTTTCCTGCACCTTTCGGAAATCGGATACGGCATATCCTCCATCGGACCGGTCTTCCGGGGTATCCAGGAAGGGCATCAGGTGAATATAATTGACATTGCATTTTTCGATATAATCCAGTCTGGCTTCCACACCGTTCAGATTTCCGGCAAAATTGTCGATATAGAACATCATGCCCAGCATGTCGTTTTTCTTATACCAGTTGGGGTCCTGTTCCCGTTTCTGATCAGATGCCTTCAAATCTTCTTTTCTTTCCAGATAGAAACGTCTCAGATTGTCACAAAGCTCCGCAAACATGGAATCATTTCCATACAATTCCATATATAACCAGCGAAGCTCATCATGATGACGCTTCATACGATTATAGAAGATTTGGTCTGCAGCTGTTTCGGCTGCCATAGTAATTTTTTCATTTTCAATGTCTGTACTGTTCTTTTTTACATTCTTTACAGAAGCTTCCTTTGCTTTCTTCATCTGAAAATGCCTGTTCCTTCCTTTGTTTTTCTTTCTTTATGTTTTGTGAGATCGATTTCACTAAATGGTTACATACACCATATGATTATTCTGAAATCAGGTGATATTTTAAAAAGGCAGTACGTAATCCGTCATTCTTAACGGACGGGCAAACCGCATCTGCCATTTTTTTCAAAGTTTCACTGCCGTTCTCCATGCAGATACTGAGTCCGGCAGCTTCCATCATCTCCAGGTCATTCATACTGTCTCCAAATGCCACGGAATCAGACAACGGGATTTGCAGATGCTCACAAACCTTTGCTACAGCCTTTCCTTTATCAAACTGTTTGTTTACAACTTCGCCATTGACATAGCCATAATGATTTCCATCCTGTATACAGAAATCAAAATCGGACGCCAGAACAGCTTTCGGCTCTGCCAGCTGGTCTTCAGACTGACACATGATCACAATTTTGTAAATGGGCTGCCCTTTATATTCTTTCATCGGCAGAATGTTTAATGACTTTTCAATCTGTTCGCGCCAGCGAAGCATTTCACTATTACTTCCTTCTCCTGCATGGTTTCGGAGAAATTCCTTGAATCCTTCATCGGTGTAAGAACCATCCATACACTCTACTGTTCGGAAAATACCGTGTTTTTCCAGAAGTTCCATGGCTGTCTGCTTCTGACACTCTGTCATGGGGCAATCGTAAAGCACTTTATCATTACATGTGATGTAACCGCCTGAACTGGCAATGACGCCGTCAAATCCATATTTCAGTAAAGGGGACAGCATATCATAATTCCTTCCTGTACACAGAAACACGTAATGCCCCTGTTTTCTGGCCTGTTCAATGGCCCATACCGCCGATGCGGGCGGCTGATTGCTTCCGGGTTCTGTTAATGTTCCGTCAATATCCAGAAAAATCACTTTTTTATTCATCGTATCCTCCTGCATTCGATCTGTTGTTGTATCATCTTTGCAAGTGTTGATCTGAAATCATTGAAGAGTATTAAAATATGAAATCGATTTCACTTACGTTGATTATATTACACCATAATCATATTCCTGTAAATTGGCGTTTTTACTAAATTAAAAATACTTTTTTGTGAATTAATACTGAAATCGATTTCATACGAGTGAAGTTTAATATTATGAGACGATTTTGAGAGTGCAAAGCACGAAAAAATTGACGTGAGGTTCATTTGTTGGGTAACTCATATGATAGAAACATGTAGGAAGAAAAATATACATAGAAAAGCCCCTGCGATTTCCTGAAAAGAAACCGCAGGGGCAGAGGCAATATATCAGAAAAAAAGGATTCTACTTTCTGATTACATCTGATAAAATCCAGTCGGTTAATGCAGAACAGACCTGTTCCCGGTTTTCGGCAGTGACCGTGATTAATTCTACGAACGGATGATTTCGGATCTCATCCAGAAATCCCCCCGGACGGATCTGAACCACACCCAGAACCGGTATATCCCCATTCAGTGCCTGTAAAATGGCCTGATGAAACCGTTCGCACTTTGCTTCCCGGACTCCGATTTCATCCATCAGAAGCAGTTCACAGTGCTTTGAAGGACACAGTAATTCCGGTCCTCTCGTTTCAAAATAGTCTGTAAAAACCTGAAAATGAGGAGAACCGTCTTTCAGGTTCCGGTAAAAAACACGGTTTTCGGTGCCAGGGGATTCTGTGCCGTCAGCAGCAACCATATGGACATAACTGCCTCCGTTTTCGTCCCAGGGACCTCCCAGTGTACGAAATCCTTCAGTCAGAGGTCCGGTCGCCGCAAGAGCACGGTTGATAGCCGTGCTCTTGCCCACCTGGATTTCACCGGTCAGAAAAATATGTTTTTTCATGACTTGTTCATCCTTTGTTCTTCCAGATAGTTTTACAATATGGTTCTACTCTTTCAAAGTAGAATGTCCAAGCAGTGTCTGTACTTCCTCGTCAGTCAGATCATAACGATAGAAAAGTTTGAAGAAATCCTTTACTTCTTTTTCAATGTCATAATCAAAAACGTCGGGATACAGCATGTTGCCCAGCCAGCGGACACCGATCATACGGTTGGGTCCCGGCGGACGTCCCAGCCAGTTGTATGGTTCTGCGGGAATTTCGAAATATTTATTTTCCGAAATAGCTTTCAGTGCTTTCCATGTTTCATTTTCACCGACGGTATCATAGATGCTCTTGCTTGCAAATGCAATTACATCCGGATCCCAGGCCATCAGCTGTTCCATGGATACGGTACCGCCGCCTTGCAATGTCTGAGCATCACTCTGCTGAACCACAAGCTCTGCACCAACCAGTTCAAAAATCTGCGCATGAATGGTTCCGGCAATCATGGTAGAAAGACCATCTTCGCCTTCTCCATAATATACCTTTACACGTTTCTCTTCCGGAATGGAAGCTGCCTTTTCTTTTGCATCCTTCAATACATCTTCACAGTAAGAAGCCAGTTCTTCTCCACGTTCTTCCTGTCCCAGCAGTTTGCCCATGGTACGGAATGCAGCAGGATTCTGTTCCAGATTTGCTTCAATGAGAATGACGGGAATTCCCAGCTGCTCCTGAAGGGTGTCCAGATCGGCTTTGTATTCTTCGTCCCATTCTCCGACATCAATGATGACCTCCGGATTGCTTTCCATCAGTGCTTCTCGGTTAAAATCTTCGGAATTGCCATAGAATTTTCCGTATTCAGGCAGATCCCAGAGGGACTGATCAATGTACTTCTGTGCTGTGTTAGACGGTTTTGATGACCAGCCCACAATTACATCCGGATTGACAGCATATACCATGATGTTGGCCAGCGGTCCGCCGCAGGCAGCACGGGTAATGTTTACAGGCAGTTCTACTTCGCGTCCGGTAGAGTCTGTAAATATGTAGGTTTCCCCTTCTGCACCTGACGGTGCATCAGATGACTGCTCTGCTGCCGGCGATGAATCTTTTGCATCTGTACTGTTTTTGCCGGAACCACTGCAGGCTGTCAGAGAAAGAATCATCAGCAGACTGAGAAACAGAGCCGTCAGTCTTTTCCATGTTTTTTTCATATGTGCTCCTTTCTTTGGAAAATAGTATTTATTGCCATCGGCACACAAACTTCCATGTGCCGTTCGACATCATTTTTCCGATCTTTTTTTATGGAAATACTTTCCAGATGAATATCCACACCGTATAATTCTGCCAGATGTTTTTCTGTCAGAACTTCACGGGCAGTGCCCTCCTGGAAAAATCCGTCTTTTCCCAATGCGATCACACGATCGGCACACCAGAACGCATGATCGGGTGCATGTGTAATCATCAGAATGGTATATCCGGCAGCAGCCAGCTGGCTGACCTGGCTGAGTACCATGATTCCATTTCCATAATCCAGATGGTTTGTTGGTTCATCCATCACCAGAAATTCTGTTTTCTGTGCCAGAGCCCTGGCAATGACGACCATCTGGCGCTCTCCTCCGCTAAGCTCCGTATAATCCCGCTCGGCCAGATGTGCAATTCCCATACGCTCCAGTGTTTCCATCGCTGTGTCATAATCCTTGCTGCCGGGGGATGAAAATTCATTCATATTAGGATTACATCCCATAACCACAACATCTTTGACCGCATAGGGAAAGGGAGGAACATGTCCCTGGGGAACATAAGCAACCGTTTTGGCAAATTCTTTTACGGAATAGCTGCTGCCCTTTTTCTGATCAATGGTTATGGTGCCGTCCAGAGGCTTCAGCAAACCAAGAATGGTCTTTAATAATGTGGTTTTTCCGATTCCATTGGGCCCCACCAGACATGCAATTTCTCCTTTTTTAATATGGAAGGAAACCGGTCCCACTATGGGTTTTCCCGTATGATATCCGCATACAAGGTTATTCACTTCAAGCATCTGTTTTCCCTCCTATACAAAGCCCCGCTTCGACCGAACCAGCAGAATGAAAAAGAAAGGAGCTCCTATTACAGCGGTAATGATGCTGAGCGGTACCTCCACCGTTAACAGCATTCTGGCAAAAGTATCCACTAACAGCATGAATGCAGCTCCGATCAGCATGGTGGCAGGGAGAAGCTTTCCATAATTGGCGCCCACAACCATTCGGGCAAAATGAGGAACGACCAGGCCGACCCATCCCACATTTCCGCTGACACTGACAGAAAGGGAAGTCAGCAGGGTTGCACATCCAATCATAATTCCACGATAAAGACGTACATTGACACCCAGCATTTTGGCTTCTTCATCTCCCAGAGACAGGATGTTGATTTTCCAGCGGGAAATCATCAATATCAGACAGGCCGGAAGAAACAGCCAGAATACCTTCAGATCCGCAAGGATCGTGGATGCAATGCTTCCCATAAGCCAGAAAGTAATGGCGGGCAGTTTGGTATCGGTATCTGCCACAAACTTAATAAAAGAAACGGCGGCATTAAACAGACTGGAAACCAGCATGCCGCATAGGATCAGATTTACCACGGTATTGCTGTTTTTTGATACAATCCGGTTCATAACAGCCACCAGACCCACAGCGAAAATTCCTCCCAGAAAAGCAGAGGTCTGAATACCGACGCTGCTCATGCCCAGAAGTATTGCAATGGCAGCTCCGAAGGATGCTCCGTTGGAAGCCCCCAGAAGATCCGGAGAAACCACCGGATTTTTAAACAATCCCTGATAAACAGCACCGGATAAAGAAAGGGATGCGCCCACAATCATGGCCAGAAGGGTTCTGGGAAGGCGAACCCGGACCAGTGCCAGCTGTGCGGTGGTCATTTTGGCGCCGGTAAGCTGTGCATACAATGCCTCTGCAAGGGAATTGATGCTTACCGGATACTTTCCGATGGAGATGGAAACCAGAAAAACAAAAACAGTGAGAAGAAGCAGACACAGCAGCTTTCCATCAAATTTTTTCAATGCCGGTCCCCCCTCTTTTCCGTTTCCTGTTCCACCTGCCGGGGATTTCTTCTGACACGTGTATCCCACAGAACCGTACCGTAACGATTGGAACGAATATCCTCGAATACGCCATCTTCTGACCGGTTGGTCAGTTCAATCACAATTCGTTCCACCTGTTCATCGGTAAAAGTCTGTCCGGGATACATACGTTTCAGTTTTTCCCAGATCATTTTTTCCGTAATTGTTCTCGGTTCGGTGTAGTTCAGTGTGTAATAATCCGTTTCCGGATAATATCCCAGAAGCCATACCAGATTTAACAGGGAGTAAAACCAGTCCCCATTCCAGAAAGGCCGGTTATTCGGCATATCAAGAATCTGCGCAATTTCTGTCTCCAGAAGACTTCTGCTGTCAATGCAGCAGGTGTTGCAGCAATACCCGCGGCTCATGGC
>JBJELP010000096.1:0-3052 GCA_051879215.1 Lachnospiraceae bacterium | reverse complement strand
TAAAAATGGCAAGGGCGGTTCCAACATGCTTGTCATGATACTGGTTATTCTGGTGTTCTTATTGCTGATCAGTTTCGGATATAACCGGATCAATAACGCCACATCAAAAGAGGTTACCTACACAGAGTTCCTTCAGATGATCGAGGAGGGCAAGGTTGATTCCGTGGAGATTGGAACCTCTGTCATCAAGTTTGAGCTGAAGGATGAAAACGCAGATGAAGATGAGGGAACCACCTACAATCCATATGCCCAGTTGTACAAGGTGACTTACTATACCGGCAAGGTGGATGATGAGAATCTGCTTCCGCTGCTGCAGGAGAATGAGATTGAGGTGAAAGGAACCGTTCCCAATACCCGCTCACAGATGCTGACCAGTATTTTGAGTTTCCTGATTCCGCTGATCCTGATCTGGGCTGTCTTTGCAATCTTCATGAGACGCATGGGCGGCGGTGCCGGCGGCATGATGGGCATTACAAAAAATAATGCCAAAGTATATGTGGAAAAGACAACGGGTGTGACATTCCGGGATGTGGCCGGACAGGATGAGGCAAAAGAATCCTTACAGGAACTGGTGGATTTCCTGCACAACCCTAAGAAATATACCGATATCGGTGCCAAGCTTCCGAAGGGAGCGCTGTTGGTAGGCCCTCCGGGAACCGGTAAAACACTTCTGGCAAAGGCTGTTGCAGGTGAGGCCAATGTTCCATTCTTCTCACTGGCCGGTTCAGACTTTGTGGAAATGTTCGTAGGTCTGGGCGCTTCCCGTGTCAGAGACTTATTTAAAGAAGCATACAAACAGGCACCATGTATCATTTTCATCGATGAGATCGACGCCATCGGTAAGAGCCGTGATTCCCATTACGGCGGCGGAAACGACGAGCGTGATCAGACACTGAATGCACTTCTGGCAGAGATGGATGGTTTTGATACATCCAAGGGTCTTCTGATCCTGGCAGCAACCAACCGTCCGGAGGTTCTGGATAAGGCACTCCTTCGTCCGGGCCGTTTCGACAGACGCGTCATCGTTGATAAACCTGACTTAAAGGGACGTCTGGAGACACTGAAGGTTCATTCCAGAAATGTGGCTCTGGATGAGACGGTAGATCTGGAAGCAATCGCTCTGGCAACAGCAGGATGTGTAGGCTCTGATCTGGCAAATATGATCAACGAAGCAGCCATCAATGCAGTAAAACACGGCAGACGCGCAGTAAATCAGTCCGATCTGTTTGAGTCCTTCGAGGTGGTTATCGCCGGCAAGGAAAAGAAGGATCGTATCATGGGACCGAAGGAGAAACGTCTGGTTGCCTACCATGAGGTTGGCCACGCACTGGTTGCCGCATTGCAGAAAAATACAGAGCCGGTACAGAAGATTACCATCGTACCAAGAACCATGGGCTCTTTAGGTTATACGCTTCAGACTCCGGAGGAGGAAAAATACCTCAACACCAAGGATGAGCTGGAAGCAAGAATCGTAATCTACATGGGCGGCCGTGCCGCAGAAGAGATTACATGTGATTCCATTACAACAGGTGCTGCCAACGACATTGAGATGGCAACAAGAATCGCCAGAGCTATGGTCACACAGTATGGTATGTCCGAGCGGTTCGGCCTTATGGGCTTAGAGTCCATTGAGAGTCGTTATCTGGACGGAAGACCGGTACAGAACTGCGGACCGGCTACCGCTGCACAGATTGATGAAGTAGTAATGGAGATCCTGAAAACCAGCTACGATAAAGCAAAACAGTTGTTGAGAGATAACAGAGAAGTATTGGAAGATATCACCAATTATCTGTATGACCACGAGACCATCACGGGAAAAGAGTTCATGGACATTTTCCGCAGATGGATTCCGGAAGGAACCACAGCAGATGTGGTAGATTCTGATGCACAGGATGTTGATACATTAGAGACAGGTGTGGATGACCAGATGACCCAGGGAGATGTCAGGGAACCGGACCCTGAGGATCATCAGGCAGGAGTGGCACCGGCAGAAGCATTTGAAGAGGATGATCTGGAATAATATGTTTGACATTCAGGAAGAATTAAAAAAACTTCCGGGGAAACCCGGAGTTTACATCATGCATGACGACAAGGATGCCATCATTTATGTTGGCAAGGCAATCAGCTTAAAGAATCGTGTCCGTCAGTATTTTCAGTCCAGCCGGAACAAAGGGCCAAAGATTGAAAAAATGGTGACACATATTCGGCGATTTGAGTATATCATCACAGATTCTGAGCTGGAAGCCCTGGTGTTGGAGTGCAATCTGATAAAAGAGCATCGTCCCAAGTACAATACCATGTTAAAGGACGATAAGACATATCCGTATATTAAGGTGACTCTGGGGGAAACATACCCCAGAGTTCTCTTTTCACGCCAGATGAAAAAGGATAAATCCAGGTATTTTGGCCCTTACACCAGTGCAGGGGCAGTGAAAGATACGATTGAATTGATTCAGAAATTGTATCATCTGCGGACCTGCAGCCGTTCTTTGCCAAAGGATATTGGGAAGGAGCGGCCTTGTTTGAATTATCATATTCATCAGTGCAAGGCACCCTGCCAGGGCTATGTGACTCCGGAGGAATATCAGCGTCAGATACGTCAGGCACTGGATTTTCTGAATGGAAAGTACCAGCCTGTGATAGAGGAGCTTGAGAGCAAGATGCAGCAGGCTTCAGAGGAGATGGAATTTGAACGTGCCATCGAATACCGGGAACTGCTGAACAGTGTGCGGGCGGTTGCTCAGAAGCAGAAGATTACAGATTCTGACGGAGAGGACAGAGACGTGATCGCCCTTGCCATGGATGAGCAGGACGCAGTGGTGCAGATGTTTTTTGTCCGTGATGGCAAACTGATTGGACGGGAGCATTATCACGTTACCATTGCCAATGAGGATACAGAGAGAGAGGTATTGACCTCCTTTATCAAACAGTACTATGCAGGAACCCCCTATCTGCCAAAGGAGCTGATGCTTCCGGTAGAGTTGGAAGAACAGGACATCATAGAAAAAGGGCTTTCTAGGAAAAAGGGACATCGTGTCTATCTGAACGTTGC
>JBJELP010000095.1:0-13758 GCA_051879215.1 Lachnospiraceae bacterium | reverse complement strand
CGGAACTGACACCGGGAACCGCAAGACTTGCAGCAGGCTATGAGGCGGTCTGTGCTTTTGTAAGCAGTGATGCGGGGACAAAAACCATGGAAGAATTGTTTCACTGTGGGGTCAGACTTCTTCTCATGCGGTGTGCCGGTTTTAATAATGTGGATATTCAGAAAGCAAAAGAGTATGGCATTACGGTGATGCGTGTGCCGGGATATTCACCGGAGGCAGTTGCCGAACATGCCATGGCACTGGCACTGGCTGCAAACAGGAAAATTCATAAAGCGTATGTCCGGGTGCGGGAGAATGATTTCAGCCTGGGAGGTATGCTGGGATTTAACTTTTACCAGAAAACGGCAGGAATTGTGGGAACCGGTAAAATCGGTGCAGCCATGGCACGGATCTGTCACGGATTCGGAATGAGGGTAATTGCGTACGATATGTATCAGAATCCGGATCTTTCTTTTGTTGAATATGTGGATCTGGATAAACTGCTGGCAGAAAGTGATCTGATTTCCCTTCATTGTCCGCTGACAGATGATACGTATCATTTGATTGATAAAAAGAACATCAGTAAGATGAAAAACGGCGTGATACTGGTCAATACGTCCAGAGGAGGTCTGGTAAAAACAGAAGACCTGATCGCGGGGATCCGGGAACGGAAATTTTTCGCAGTGGGGCTGGATGTTTACGAAGAGGAAAAGAAAAACGTATTTGAAGACCGTTCCGATGAAATTATGGAAACTTCCATCACGGCACGTCTGCTGTCGTTTCCCAATGTCATGATTACTTCCCATCAGGGATTTTTTACAGAGGAGGCTTTATGTGCCATCAGCGAAACCACACTGTCCAATGCCAGGGCATTTGCAGCCGGACAAAAGAGCGGAAATGAAGTAAACTGATTGTGTATTTTGTGTGAAGGTTTTCTTAAGAAATCGGAAACTCTCTTGTTGAAAAAAAGTATTCGGGCTATAATGGAAACAAAAGGTTTTAACGCTGCGAAAAAAAGTAGAGATGTGTGAAAAATCTGTAAAAAACAATTCATCATATCTTTGCAGGATTTACAGGAGGATAAAGCTACGGATACATCAATTGAGTTATATGATATCATGCATGAGAAGGCAATGCTGGAACTTCAGCCGGAATATGTCCGTATGATGACCTGGTTCAAATGCGCTATTATGGAAATTGAAACCAAGCTGAATGTATTGAATCAGGAGTTTTCTCTTCAGTATGACCGAAACCCATTTGAATCGATTAATACCAGACTGAAAAGTACAGCCAGTATCGTAGATAAACTGAATCGAAGAGGTCTTGAAATCAGTGTGGACAGCATTATGAATAATCTGACGGATATCGCCGGAATCCGGGTGGTGTGTTCCTTTCAGGAAGACATTTACAGTGTTGCAAGAATGCTGACCAGTCAGGATGATGTCAGTCTGATTCAGATCAAGGATTATATCAAGAATCCGAAACCCAATGGCT
This sequence comes from Lachnospiraceae bacterium, assembly GCA_051879215.1. Taxonomy (GTDB): domain Bacteria; phylum Bacillota; class Clostridia; order Lachnospirales; family Lachnospiraceae; genus TWA4. The sequence continues at coordinate 12,285 of JBJELP010000095.1, read as the reverse complement.
ACAGGAGTCTTCACCTGATTCTGGCCATACCGATTTTCCTGTCACAGGAGACACGGTATATGAAGGTGGAAGTACAGTTCCGTACCATCGCAATGGATTTCTGGGCAAGTCTGGAGCATAAAATGCATTATAAGAAACATATTCGAAATGCAGATATGATTTCCGAACGGCTGGCCAAATGTTCAGACATGATCGAACAGATCGATCTGGAGATGCAGAGTATACGGCATATGATTGAGAAAGAGTGATAAACAGGGCTGCCACACTAGTTTTTATTAGTGAGTGGCCCTGTTTTCGCTCTTCAAGCCAGTCAGTATATCCACCACGGGGTAAAGAACCTGAGTCTTTGAAGCTCTAAAGCTCAAGTTCCTTTTTCCAGGGGCCGGTGCCAACGCATGAATTCGCCTGATGCGAATTCATTTGAACGGTGGGCACCTAATCTCGCAGGGCCGAAACCTGCGAGATTACCCCTTCCATACAGGATCTTTCGCTAAGACCTTCTAAAGACTCAGGCGAATGTACCCTTATGGTGGATATAATTGTACTGGCTTTTGAGCTTGTTTTACCTAAAATAAAGATCAGAGTTGGGACTGTTCGACAGTCCCTTACTTTTTTATTTGGTTGTGAATTTTGGAAAAATCTGTTATAATAATCAGCACAGAGTTTTGTAAAAAAAGACGATTGATTCTGCGCATTTTGTGCAGTTTCTTTTTTTGCGTAAGTTACAGAACAATTTATTTGAACAGATGTGAGGACGAAGGATGAATTATACAGATTATATTGTGGAACAGGCACAGAAAATACTGGCCATTGACAGCCCTTCTGGATATACGAAGGATGTGATTTCTTATCTGCAGAGAGAATATCAGGATATGGGATATGAAACCATTGTAACCAATAAAGGCGGTCTGCTGGTTCATTTTGGCGGCGAGGATCAGAAAAATGGAATTCTGCTGGAAACTCATGCCGATACCCTTGGGGGTATGGTATCGGAAATTCTTCCGGACGGAAGACTGAAACTGCAGCCCATCGGAGGCCTTACCGCAGCAAACTGCGAGACGGAACACTGCAGGATTATTACCCGATTCGACGGGACTTATGAAGGAACCTTTCAGCTTCAGGATGCATCCGTCCATGTGAACAAGAATGCGGGGACGGATACCAGAAGCTTTGACAATATGGAAGTGGTTATTGACGAAAAGGTTTTCACGGAAGATGATGTCAGAAAACTTGGCATCTCGGAAGGGGATGTGGTATGCATGTGTCCCCGGACTGTTTATACCAGATCCGGATTTCTGAAGAGTCGTTTTCTGGATGATAAGCTCAGTGTGGCCATTGTACTTGGCGCTGCACGTTATCTGAAAGAGGAAAATGTGAAACTGCCGAGAGATACCTGGCAGCACATTACCGTTTATGAAGAGGTTGGACACGGTGGAGCCGCATCGGTACCGGCGGGAATTACGGAAGCCATTTCCATCGATATGGGCTGTGTGGGAAGCAAAGTACGGTGCACAGAATATCAGGTATCCATCTGTGCCATGGATTCCAGAAGTCCCTACAATTATGACCTTGTGACAAAACTGGTTCGTCTGTGCAGAGAGCACGGAATTGATTATGCAGTGGATGTGTATCCCCATTATGGTTCCGATGTGGATGTGACCCTTTCGGCAGGCAATGATATCCGTCATGGTCTGATCGGTGCAGGGGTATATGCATCCCACGGATACGAAAGAGTCCATCGGGACGGAATTGAAAACTGCTTCCGTCTGCTGAAAGCATATCTGATGGATACAGAGAAATAAAAAGAATCAGGCCGGCAGATGATCGGTCTGAAATTCGGGAAGGAGAAAATCAGGATGAAAAAAGAATGGGATAAAACCCTGCTGCTGGAAAAAAGTAAAAAAAGTCTCCATCGTCTGATCTTCGGCAGAACACTGCTTATTGTTTCATCTTTTTTTATTCAGTTTCTTCTCCTGTTTTTTCTGTTTTACAAATTTAATTCCCATATTGTAACTTCCATCAGCAGTTATCTTTTTGTAACGCTGATTCTGGAACTGATCATTATCAACAAGGAAGGGAATCCATCCATGAAAATATCGTGGATTGTCATTACCCTGTTTTTGCCGGTAGTTGGTTCCATGCTGTATCTGTATGTACAGTTCAATGTGGACGGCAGATTGATTGATAAACGGATGACAGAAATGTATGAACTTTCCAAACAGTATGTCCGGCCGGATCCACAGACCCGTCAGAACCTGATGAAAGATAGTCCTTCCGTCAGCAATCTGGCGTTCTACCTTAGTCAGAATGGCAATTATCAGGTTTACCGGAACACAAAAGTTACCTATTTTTCTTCGGGAGAAAAAAAGTTTGAGGAAATGCTTCATCAGATTGAAAAAGCGGAAAAATTTATTTTCCTGGAGTACTTTATTATTTCCGAGGGATATATGTGGGGGAGAATTCTGAAACTGCTGGAAGAAAAGGTACGGCAGGGTGTGGAGGTACGGGTTTTATATGATGGTTTTAATTCCCTTACCTATCTTCCTGTGAATTATTATAAAAAACTTCAGAAACTGGGAATTCAAAGCAAAGTGTTTTTACCGATTCATCCTGTATTTTCCACCACTTACAACAACAGAGATCACAGAAAAGTTCTCGTAATTGATGGTCATACCGGTTTTACAGGCGGTGTCAATCTCAGTGATGAATATATCAATGAAAAAAAGCGTTTTGGCTACTGGAAAGATTCTGCCCTGATGCTGCAGGGAGAAGCCGTACAGGGGCTGACTCAGATGTTTCTGCAGATGTGGAACATTACAGAAAAAGAACCTGTTTTTGAAAAATATCTGGATTTAAAGCTGAATCATTTCAGAGGAACGCTGCCGTTATCATCCGGATATGTGATTCCTTTTGCCGACAGTCCCCTTGATAAGGAACCGGTGGGGAAAATGGTGTATCTGGACCTGATCAATCGGGCAGAGCGTTATGTCCATATTATGACTCCTTACCTTGTTTTGGATCACGCGATGATGGAAGCTCTGTGCTATGCAGCAAAACGGGGAGTGGATGTGAAACTGATTCTTCCCCATATTCCGGATAAAAAGTATGTTTTTGCCATGGCCAAAACCCATTATCCGGAACTGATGCGGGCAGGTGTGAAAATCTTCGAATTTATTCCGGGATTTGTGCATGCAAAAGGCATTGTGGTAGATGATAAAAAAGCGATGGTTGGAACCATTAATCTGGATTACAGAAGCTTTTATCTGCATTTTGAAGATGCGGTTCTGCTGTTTCAGGTACCGCAGATTCAGGAAATTGAACAGGATATGCAGGATACGATCGCTCAGTCCCTGCAGATTACAGAAGGAAACCTGAAAAAGGAAAGTATGGTTACCAGGCTGACCGGTGTTCTGTTAAAGATACTGGCACCCTTGATGTAAAGGGTGTATGTCTGACCGAAAGCCATTTCCGCCAGGATACAGCCGGTAATGGATGGAAGAAAGCAGAAAAACGAAGCAGAAAAACAAGGCAGAGCACAAAATGGAAAAAGCGGAAGAAAAGATGGAAATGGAAAAAACTGAGCAGAAAATTGAACATAAAAAAGAGTTAGAGAGGACTGGAATTTATGATAAGTAAAAAGAAGAAAATTCTTTTGATTGCCACCGGCGGCACCATTGCGTGTAAACAGACGGAAGATGGTCTGACACCGGGGCTGGATTCGGAAGAACTGCTTTCGTATGTTCCGGAAGTGAAAGCATATTGTACGGTGGATACTCTTCAGCTGTTTTCCATAGACAGCACCAATATGGGACCGGAACAGTGGATTCAGCTGGCAGCAACCATTGAGAAAAAATATGATTATTATGACGGCTTTGTGGTCTGCCACGGAACCGATACCATGGCTTATACGGCAGCTGCACTGTCCTATCTGATTCAGTATAATCGCAGACCGGTGGTGATTACCGGTGCACAGAAACCCATTAACCTGCCGATTACCGATGCCAGAACCAACCTGCGGGATAGTCTGCTGTTTGCTTCCGATGCCAGAGCCCATGGGGTAAATATTGTGTTCGGAGGAAAAGTAATTGCCGGTACCAGAGCAAAGAAAGAATATTCCAAAAGCTATAATGCATTTTCCAGTATCAATTATCCGGAAATCGCGATCATTCAGGACAGTCGGATCGTATTTTTTATCAATGATAAAGACCGGATTCCCCATGCCCTGACTTTTTATCATCATATGAATCCCAATGTTTTCCTGATGAAGCTGATTCCGGGAATTGACGGCAATTTCCTCACTACCATTCTGGAAAAATATGACGGTGTGATTATTGAATCCTTTGGTGTGGGCGGTTTTCCGGATAAAGGAGACCACAGCTTCTATGAAGCCGTAAAAGCCGGTCTGGAAGCAGGAAAGATTATTGTAATGGCAACACAGGTTACCCATGAAGGCAGTGATATGGCAGTATATCAGGTGGGCAGACTGATGAAGGACCGGTTTGATCTGCTGGAAGCATATGATATGACGCTGGAAGCAACGGTAACCAAAACCATGTGGGCATTATCCTACAGTCAGGACTATGATGAATTTCGACAGCTGTTTTATCAGACCATCAATCACGACATGCTGTTTCAGAACAAACAGTATGTGGGCAATCTGAATCTGACGGCAGATGCGTGAGGAAATGAATATCGGGGAGAAAAGGAAAGGAATCAGAAAATGAAAAAAGATCTGGTAAAAGAAAAAAATCCGGAAACAGAAAAAAAAACGGACATGAAAGAAATGTTCCGTACTGCTATGATTCTTGCAGGAGGCAAATCCAGCCGCATGGGATTTGATAAACAGTTGCTGGAACTGGATCATAAAACCCTGGCTGTCCGGATGGCAGAAGAACTGCTGAAACATTTTGAACGGGTCATTGTGGTTACAAAAACACCGGAATTATATGAGAATGTGGATGTGATGACCTGCGGTGACATTTATCCCGGGCAGGGCCCCATCAGCGGTATTCATGCAGCGTTCAGGCAGAACGATGCAGAGATGCTGTTTGTGGTTGCCTGTGATATGACAGGGTTTTCCAAAGCATATGCCCTGTATCAGGCAGAGCGGATGCTGGAGGAAAAAACAGAAGCATGTGTCACCATGAACGGGGAGAAAATGGAACCTTTTCATGGCTTTTTCAGTCGTTCTCTCCTCTCTGATCTGGAGCAGAGGCTGACGAATCCGCAGGCTCCCAAATCCCTGTATCATCTCCTGAAAAACCATGCAGTAACGGAAATTGGTATAGAAGAAATGCGAAAGTATGCAGATCCCGAAGGGATTTTTACCAATCTGAATACGCCACAGGACTATCAGGTCTTTCAGGCGAATCATTGCCGCACGCCGCACTCAGACAATCTTAACTGAGCGTAGATTGAAGCAACAGAAACTTAAGTCGACCTGAAATGTTCAGAGCAGAAAGGGAAATAAATATGATTTTATATAATATGAAAGAGAACATGATGCTGATTCAGAAGGAAAAGGCATTTCTTGAAATCTGCAGGGAACTGGATATCCCTGTAAAAAAACTGGAACCGGGAGATATGGCCAGACAGGTAGCTGATCTGACCGGGATGGAAGCGCCGTTTCCTCTGGTGCAGCAGCAGATTCCCATGGGAGCAGAGCTTCCGGAAATGCTGATTTTCTCCGGGGTGGAAAATGGTCTCCTGGATCAGTTTCTTGCTTCATACAGAAAAAAAGGGCTGGCACCCATTGCATTGAAGGCAATTGTAACTCCCTTTAATGTATCATGGTCTCTGTATCAGCTGATTAAGGAGCTGGAAAAAGAAGCGGAGACCATGAAACAATATCGGAAAACGAAATAGAGAGAATGAGGTCTGTGCAGGGGATGGTTTCGGATGATTCCCTGTCTTGTCATTTCTTTTGTTTTGAGATATGATAAAAGTAATTCATTTAAAGGAGAGGCGAGAGGATGGAATTCAATCATTTTGATGACAATGGCAATGCCATTATGGTGGATGTCAGTGAGAAAAAAGATACCGATCGTATCGCACTGGCCAAAGGCCGCATCTATATGTCCGAAGAAACCATTCGTGCGGTTAAGGGCGGAAGTGTCAAAAAAGGGGATGTGCTGGGTGTGGCCAGAGTTGCCGGTATCATGGCGGCTAAGAAAACACCGGATCTGATTCCTTTATGTCACGTGCTTTGTCTCACCAAGGCTGCAGTGGATTTTAAGGTGGAGGATACTTATGTGGAAGCAGAGTGTACCGTCCGTACCACCGGAAAAACGGGAGTGGAGATGGAAGCACTGACCGGTGTATCCGTTGCTTTGCTGACTATTTTTGATATGTGCAAGGCACTGGACAAGACCATGGAAATCACCGATGTGCATGTGGTCCGCAAAGAAGGCGGAAAAAGCGGACTTTTTGAAAATCCAAAGGATAAGGCAGGAAACTAAGATGGGAAAATTATTGGGAATTTGTGTATCAGAGAAAAAAGGAACAGAAAAACATCTGATTCAGGAAGCGGATCTGATTGAAAACTTCGGTATTCAGGGAGATGCCCATGCAGGCGCATGGCACAGACAGGTGTCTTTACTGTCCAATGAAAAAATTGAAGCATTTAAAGAGCGGGGAGCCGATGTTCTTCCGGGAGCCTTCGGAGAAAATCTGATTATTGACGGATTTGATTTCCGCTCATTGCCGGTGGGAACCCGTTTTCAGATTGGAGATGTGCTGCTGGAGATGACACAGATCGGAAAAGAATGTCATACTCATTGCCGGATTTATCATAAAATGGGTGAATGCATCATGCCGACCCAGGGCGTTTTTTCCAAAGTGTTAAAAGGCGGACACATTAAAATCGGAGACGAAGTAACAATGATAGAAAAGGATAGAAATGCACCGTTCCGTGTGGCAGTTGTTACTATGAGTGACAAAGGATCAAAAGGGGAACGGGAAGATCTCAGCGGTCCTGTGATTGTGGATATGGTAACCGAATTTGGTTATGAAGTAATCGAAACTCTGATCATTCCGGATGATCAGAAACGCATTGAAACAGAACTGATTCGTCTGGCAGACGGCAGACAGGCTGATCTGATTCTGACCACAGGCGGTACCGGTTTCTCAAAAAGAGATGTGACACCGGAAGCAACACTGAATGTGGCAACCCGTCTGGCACCCGGTATTGCGGAAGCCATGCGTATGCTTTCCATGAAATATACCAAACGTGCCATGCTTTCCAGAGCAGCATCCGTTCTGAGAAATGATACGCTGATCATCAACATGCCGGGCAGTCCCAAGGCAGTAAGAGAGTGCCTGGAAGAGATTCTGGACAGCGTGGATCATGGTCTGAAGATTCTGAAGGCACAGGATTCTGAATGTGCAAGATCATAAAAATTTTTGCATAACGATATGAAACAGCGGTATTCCATTGATGCTGCCTGCTGTTTTGGCTGCGGTTATATTCAGCCGGATGGGAGTATTTTTGATTCAGGTTAAAATACTTCAATTCGGCTGCTTTTTTACACAATAAACTGTATATGAAAAGAAACAGAAATAAGAATTAATTATTATTTATTTCCTGCCAAATCCGTAAAAAATTGCTGATATGATAAATTTATCATTTTAGAAATGGCGAACAGGATAATTTCACTACGTAAAAAACGAAATAAACAGGTTGAAAATAGTCAAGGTCTATGATAGAATATAACAACGAAAAGAGAAAAGGGGAAATTCTATGAATAATAAGACATTCTCTCTTCTTCTTGAGAACAAACCCGGTGTACTAAGCCGTATTGCCGGTCTGTTCACCAGAAGAGGTTTCAATATCGACAGCATTACTGCCGGAGTAACCGATGATCCCAATCTTCATCGTATGACCATTGCAACACACGGTGAGGATGAAGTCATCAGCCAGATTGTGAATCAGCTTTCCAAACTGGAAGAGGTGATTCAGATCCGTGAACTTCTGCCGGAAGCTTCCGTCATCAGAGAACTGATCCTGGTAAGTGTAAAGGCATCCGAAGAGGAAAGAGCACAGATCATCTCCATGGCCAATGTATTCCGTGCCAGAGTTGTAGATATTTCTATGGATACACTTATTTTTGAATTAACAGGAGACAAGCAGAAGATAGATGCTTTCCTGAGACTTCTTGGTCACGACCGTATTCAGAAGGTGGCTAAAACCGGTGTGACAGGTCTGACAAGAGGTATGTTCAAGAGCAGCGAAGCAGAGATTTATAATCGCTGAAACAGTATCCGGAATCCCGGATCTTTTTATTACATTATTCGTTCTGCCCGTTCATAGTATCCGGCAGAACATTTATTTGGAGGAAAAGTATAATGGCAAAGATTTATTATCAGGAAGACTGCGATTTATCCTTACTGGATGGCAAAACAATTGCAATTATCGGCTACGGCAGCCAGGGACATGCACATGCTAAGAATCTGAAGGATTCAGGCTGTCATGTAATCATCGGTCTGTACGAAGGCAGCAAGTCATGGGCAAAGGCTGAATCCGAAGGATTCGAAGTTTACACATCCGCAGAAGCTGCTAAAAAGGCTGATATCATCATGATCCTGATCAATGACGAAAAGCAGGCAAAGATGTACAATGAAAATATCGCTCCCAATCTGGAAGCAGGCAACATGCTGATGTTTGCTCATGGTTTCAACGTACATTTCGGTCTGATCAAGGCTCCCGCAGATGTTGACGTTACCATGATCGCACCGAAGGGACCCGGACATACAGTAAGAAGCGAATACATGGAAGGCAAGGGTGTTCCCTGTCTGATCGCTGTAGAACAGGATGCTACAGGTAAGGCAACTGACCTTGCTCTGGCTTATGCATTAGGTATCGGCGGCGCAAGAGCCGGCGTTCTGGAAACAACCTTCAGAACAGAAACAGAAACTGACCTTTTCGGTGAACAGGCAGTTCTCTGCGGTGGTGTATGTGCTCTGATGCAGGCTGGTTTCGAAACACTGGTTGAAGCTGGTTATGACCCCAGAAATGCATACTTTGAATGTATTCATGAAATGAAGCTGATCGTAGACCTGATCTACCAGAGCGGTTTTGCAGGTATGAGATACTCCATCTCCAATACTGCTGAATACGGTGATTATATCACAGGTCCCAAGATCATCACTGACGAAACAAAGAAAGCTATGAAGAAGATTCTGTCCGATATCCAGGATGGTACTTTTGCTAAGGAATTCCTGTTGGATATGTCTGAAGCAGGCGGTCAGGTTCACTTCAAGGCCATGAGAAGAAAAGCTGCAGAACATCCTGCAGAATTAGTTGGTGAGGATATCCGTAAGCTGTACAGCTGGAACGGCAACGACAAGCTGATTGAAAACTAATTGTTTTCTGATACATAAGTAAATGATACGGGGCTGTCACACAAATTTAATTTCGTGTGCGGTCCCTTTTTCACACTTCAAGCCAGTCAGTATATCCACCACGGGTACAGAAACAGAGTCAGAGATCAAGTCCTTTTTTGAATATATTTTGAAAACGGCATTGACAAAAAACCTGGCTATATGTATAATAGCTAGGTATGTGTTAGTTGAAAGGTAATATTGTGTCAGAACGATAAAACAGGAGGACTGAAAGATGCGCATTCATTTATCAGAGGTTTTAGCTGCCGATGGCAAACAGTGCAGATATACAGTACCCGTTGGGTTTGATACCTTTTTCTACCACGGTCAGAAGTGCCCGCTGCTTAAGGCACCGGAAGCTGTGCTGGTTTTAACCAACGAAGGACAGCAGAAGGTTCACATTCAGTATGCGTGCATATTGACACTGGGCCTCCCCTGTGACAGATGTCTGGAGGTTACACCGGTGGAGGTCTGCTGTGATCTGGAAACTGACATAGACATGAAAGAAGCAGTTCATGATGCAGAGTTATCGGAAGAGGAAAGAGAAGCAGAGCAGGAGCGTCTGGAGAATCAGACATTTGTGGAAGGCCATGAGCTGGATACGGATGCACTTCTGATGCAGGAACTGATGCTTCAGATTCCGGACAAGATACTGTGTAAGGAAGACTGCAGGGGTATTTGTTACCAGTGCGGTAAAAATCTGAATCACGGATCATGTGACTGTAAGGATGAACCGAAGGATCTCCAGATGGCTGCGATTCTGGATCTTTTCAAAGCAGCCACTGAAGAATAAATTATAAGGAGGTGTAATACAATGTCAATCTGCCCTAAGAATAAACACTCAAGAGCTAGAAGAGACAGCCACAGAGCACATTGGAAAATGACAGCTCCCACTCTGGTTAAGTGCAGCAAGTGCGGTGCATTAATGATGCCTCACAGAGTTTGCAAGGCTTGTGGTTCTTACAATAAGAAAGAAATCATCACTGCTGAATAATTAAGATTTCGGCTTAAAATCAGGGGTTCCTAAAAGTTTAAGGAACCCCTGATTTTGCGTTTATGGGTCAATTTCAGACAGATTCTCTTGAGAATGGAACTATGTCCATTACTAATATAGTCTTTCTAATCACTTGGTGCATTGGTGGAAAACTGTCAATGTATCAGGTTTTTTTATTGAATTCTTTCTGATAGGGATAGTTGCAGGATATTAGAATTGTGTTCAGGATTTGAGATAACATATTTTATTTGTTCAGGCATTGTTTAAAAACTTCAGTAAAAAAGTTGAATAAAAAGCTACTAATTAATTTCATAGTATCTTGTATGATTTGTATATAGAAGTTATAATGTTTCCAACATATGTCAGAAATGATATAAAGGGATTTCCTATTTGGCTGATTTACTTCTTCACTGGAACAGGTCAGAAAAAGGAATCCGGTGCCAAATCTCCGCAAGCGTCGATTTGAATTAATCTAAAGGAGGATATGAATATGGATATTTATGCAAAGCAGGAAAAATATGATAGCTTTTTAGCTGAGGATGAACGAAAAAATAAAATGGTCTGTGTAAAACAGAAGGAATGCAATAATTTTTCAGCAGTTTGCAAAACGAAACAGGGAAGTATTTGTGCAAAACAGGAAGAGTGTAACGAATTTCTGGCGAATGGTATTGTGGATAATATGGATATTTATGCAAAGCAGGAAGAATATACTGAATTGTAAAAACTGTAAATGTGAACATAAAAGTTTTATCTGTGCAGTTACTGTGGAAGCAGAAAGTTGATTTGAATCCCATCAAAATAGAGACTGTCGGGAAATAGACAGTCGCAATGGAAGCCATGGCACTAACTTTGGTATATAGCTAGCGCCATGGCCCCTTTTTTGTTCATTTCCTGTTTCGGTTTATATTTGTTCTTTCGAAATCTGTCCGGTTTATTAGTGCCATCAATCGTGCCATCTTCTGATTATCGGAGTAAATCTGAAATTACCCGGTCAATATCAGCCTGTAGAACAATTGAACGTTTCTGCAGGGTAAGCGGATAACAGGGCAAGGTCAGATTGACGCTGGCGAAAACACTGTCTGGATTCTGTGCTGCCATGTTCCAAAAAGGCATCTTGATGACACCGGGAGAATTGAAGCCTACGCCTAACTCAAGATACAAAATTTTCCCTTTTTGATGCTGCTCCAGATAATATATGTATCGGTTATGGGCGATGTGCCAACCTTTGTCCCGTACAAAGGTATCATCCCAGAACAGATTGAAATCCATCTCCGCACCGCATCTGGGGCAAAGGGGAATTAGTTCCGTGGGAATACGCATATTCTGTTCCTGCGCCTGCATCTGTTGCAAAACTTCCTTGTTGTCATAAGTGTCCGTATGGCAGGGTTTTGAACACTGGAAAAGGCCAAAATCTCCCTGGGTGTAGCACAGTCGTTCCTTCGGAAATCCGGAACGCTGAAAAGTATGGTCGATGTTTGTGGTCAGGACAAAATAATCCTTCCCAGCCAGAAGCTGCAGCAGTTTCTTATGGGTGTCTTTGGGAATCGGCTCATAACGGTTGATCCACGCCCAACGTGACCAATAAGCCCAGCGCTCTTCCCTGGACGCAAAATTTGCAAAGCATCCTGTATACATATTGGTCATGCCGTACTTTTCCACAAAATCCCCAAAGTGTTTTTTCAGACGTTCCCCTCCAAAGTCATATCCTGCAGAGGTTGATAAACCGGAACCTGCTCCTACAATAACGGCATCTGCTTTTCGGATTTGATCTTTCAATTTGTTTATTTCGCTTTCATAATGTCCTGTGGTTCCTTCTATAATACTACCATATCTCATGGAATGTTTACCTCCTTACAATTCGTTTTATCTCAGTCAGAGAAGACTCTCACCTCTATAGGTGATGAGTAATAACA
>JBJELP010000094.1:0-13788 GCA_051879215.1 Lachnospiraceae bacterium | reverse complement strand
GTGGATGATATTCTGAACAACACCATCGGCGCCATGATTGGTTTTGGTCTGGCAAAACTGGTTCTGTTGATTTGCAGACAATATGCCCGCAGGAGGATTTCCTATTTTACCCTGCAGCTTCCTCTGATCTGTACGATTCTCTTTTTTGCCGGAATCTTTATCACCTATGAGAACATGGAATTTGGCACCATGAAGCCGGAGCAGGAAATGCACTATAAGGATATCTCCGTCCATACAGATTTATCTTTTTCTTCCGACACAAAAGATGTGCCTGTCTATTTTATCAAAAAATCTTCTTTAGAAGAAACCAGGGCACTGGCAGATGAAATTTTTGAAGGTCTTGGAACCACTGTCTGTCCGGACCGGACGGATATCTATGAGAATACCGCCATCTACTGGTCGGAAGAAGATCATTATTCCATCTGGATTACATACATGGGACTTGGCTATGATATTACCGATTTTTCAGACTTTGATTCAGAGCCAGCGACTGGCTGTGGCAGATATGAAATCGAGACGGCTTTGCAGGAGCGTGGCATTGATGTCCCTGCCCAGGCGGTATTCCGGGAAGAGGAAAACGGTTATTACAGATTCACTCTGTCTCAGTATGAAGAAGGTGATACCATGCTGGATGGCTATCTGTCCTGCCGCTATCTCCAGACCGGGAAACTGGCATCTATCGACAATTACCTGCTCTGCTATGACACCTACCGAACCACTCCGATTCTGTCAGAGCAGGAGGCATACAAAAAACTACAGGAGGGCGCATTTTACTGCCATGAAAACTGTAACGGAGCTGAGATTATCATTGGAAGTGTGACACTTGACTATCAGCTGGACAGCAAGGGCTTTTACCGCCCGGTCTATGTCTTCTCCGGCACAGTAGATGGCCAAGGCGCTCAGATGGAAGTTGGCGCGCAGAAATGATTCCAAAAGAACAAAGTGGACAAGTCCACATCAACTCCCCATCCCCTCAATCTTGAGGGAATTGTTCACTTTGCGCGCCTCTATCACCCAAAAACAGATCCCGAAAGCAACGGTACATTTATACCAGTTGTTTCCGGGATCTGAATCCTTCTTTCATACATACGTTATTTCATATCACAAGCATATCTTGTAATCCAATTTGCCGTTCTTCAAGTTCGAGCACTTTCTTTACTCACTTGCGCTCATAATGTCTTCCGGCTGCTTTTTATTCTGGCAATAAATCTGCTGACCTGTAATCAGAGGGTAGCAAATCAGTTCCCTTCCCTCCAGGTTCTCCTCCCCTATATCAACTGCAGTGATCTGCTGGTTCCCATAGGTTGTATAATAGTAAATACCCTTATCCGTATTACAGCAGGAGGTATAGATCGTTGCCTCATATTTCCCCTCTCCCAGATGGACGCAGCCTCTGGTCTGCTCCACCGCACCGAGAATATGGAAAAACTGACTGACGCTGTCCTCCTCTGTCTCCTGACAGACAGAATTCAGCTTGGTAAATGCAGCCCTGACAAAACGGGATGCAGAGGACAGATCCCCCGGCAGCCCTATAGCGCCCATACCTCTGGAATAATCCACAAGATCCACCTTGTGGGAAAAACGGTTCACCGGACGCTCTGCTGTCAGATTCATATAGTTGCTTAAGTTGAGCATCTGCTGCGGAAATATCGGGTTGTTTGTCATGACACCTACAGGATTGTCATACACCTTCATCCCCTCCGAAGTGCACTCCACCACGATGGACTGATTCCTGTCTGCGATCATCCAGTGGAGCGGAGCCACATCCAGATGCATACTAAAGTCCGTGTCTGTAATGTTGGTGTCTTTCAGAAGAAGCTTTGCCTGCTGCACATCCTGACAGGTACCCAGAATCCATGGAATGATTTCAAAGGTCGTCACATTGTAAACCCCTTCCTGGCAAACCTGGAAAAAGGCATTGTCCGGGAAATTAAGCCCTGCCATGCTGAGTCCCTTCTCGTTGGTCGCCTCATAGTAAAGAGGATAGTCATCGCAGACATAGGCCATGCCAATCATGGCAAAGTGTATGGAGATATCCTGCTGATGGCGGAATTTCAAAGGGAAATTCCGTGGTGTGATCACCACCTGCTCCTCATAAGAATATTCATAATCCAGCGTTCTTCCAAAATAATGATCCTTTGTCTTAAAACTGATCGCCGTACACATATTCAAAACATCCTCTCTTTTTTTGATTAGTGTGCACCAAGTTTTTTTCTTTATTCCGATGCAAAAAAGCTAAAAATTTCAAGTGGTTTTATATGCAGCAGCGCCGGCACTGCCTTCTTTTCCCTTAACAATCACATGCTTATAGTATTTGGACTGCTTACGCAGTTCTCTGTCGAACCGGACCAGACCAATCTCCTCTGCAAGCGTCTTGTGCTGAGAAAACAGGTTCACACCCAATCCCAGTCTGTCTCCTTCAATCTCAGCACCTATTGCACTTAAAATCGTCGGATACATGTCAAAGCTGGTGAAAATGCGGTTCTTGCTGCGGGTTGTCCGGGCAGCAGAATGAATGAACGTATTGAAAATCGTCCGGTCATATCCTCTGTCATAGGTACTGCTGATATATTCCTCTGCCATGCTCAGATGATCACCGGCAATCAAAATCGTTGTATCCTCATAGAACGGCTGCTCCTTCAGCCAGTCTATAAATTCTCCAATCTTCCTGGAATTTCCCCGGATAATATTGGACAATTGCTCCGGATACTCACTCTGATAACTCCGATCCACATAACCATGGGGATGATGGGTATCCACGGTCAACATGGTAAGGTTAAATGGCTTTCCGGTCTGGGAAAGTCTGGCCAATTCTTCTTTTGCAAACGCAAATAGTTTTTCATCCTCATATCCCCAGAATTCCCGATAATCCTCCGGAATCTTTCCCTGTGCGCGGGCTTCCCCCAAGTCAAATATCCTGTACGCACCGTGCCTGTCATAATAAAACTTTCGACCGCCAAATACGGCCTCAGAGCCAATCAGAAATTCCTGCTCATAGCCCTCTTTTTTCAGTATGTCTCCCAGAGTATATGCCCCCGGAAGGAACTCTGTATTTTCTGTAAAAGGCAGAATATCCAGTGGAATGCACAGGGGGATTCCTCCGCTCTGGGCAACAAGCCCGCCTGTGGTCCAGCCGGTTCCTGCGATGGAGTGTGCACCGCCGATCTGATCCTGATGGGAAAAATTCAGATGCTCTTTTGCCAGAGCGCTGAGTTCCGGAATAAGATCAGAAGCATAGTCTCCCCCATTTTCCACCGATGTATAGGTAGTCTCCATGGATTCCGCATAGAGCAGGATCAGATTCCGTTTCTTTTCCGGGAATATAATATTCACATTTTTTCCGTCCACATAATATCTTTCATACAGATTCGTTGTACGGAACAGATTGATGAAAAATCCTACAATTCCCGCCTTAAAGAGCCCATAGATAATACAGCAGGCGAAAATAAGCAGGCTGATCAATTTGTAATGTTCCCTGTAACCCACAAAAAAACACGGAAGAGCCAAGATCACCCCACAGAGAACTCCCTTCAGCACACATTTTTTAATCCAATGTCCGATAAATTCTTTGTTCGTCCCTTCTAACGGCACTTTAAGGTGAAAAACCACCTGTTCAAAACAGGACAATCCAAAATAGGCAAAGGCCCACCGGGCGCTGAATGCCAGAACAAAACCAATACAAGAAAGTATAAACATAATCATTCCTCTGAAATTAGTAACTTAGATATTTTTTCTATTTTTAGCATTATTTCTCATTTTATCACTTTTGATTCCAAAAGAGGAGTAAAATTTATTCTGCCGTATCCACATCTTTCAGTGCGTCGAACATCTCTTTGACCGCCGGTGCGTTTTTTGTCAGCTTCTTTATGCTCAGATCCTCCGCTTTGTTATTGGCAAGGCGAAGATTGTTTTCCGAGGAAAGAAGTGCCTCTTTTGTCTTTTGCAGATGGGAGATTGTCTTGTCGATCTCATCTATCGCAGTCTTAAATTTTTCACTTGCAATCCTGTAGTTTCGGGCGAATCCCTCTTTAAAGGCATTCATGTTCTGTTCAAAATTCAGAATATCCACCTGCTGGTGTTTTGCAACTTCCAGTTCCTGCCGGTACTGCAGAGAATTCAGTGCCGCATTCCGCAGTAAAGTGATCATCGGAATAAAAAACTGAGGCCGGATCACATACATTTTCTCGTATTTGTAGGAAACATCCACGATACCGTTATTGTACAATTCATTATCCAGTTCAAGCAGGGACACCAGAACCGCATATTCGCATCCTTTTTGCCGTCTGTCTTTGTCAAGCTCCTTCAAAAAGTCCTCGTTTTTATGTTTTGTGGCAGTCTCATCCATCTCATTTTTCATTTCGAACATAATAGAGATAAATTCCACCCCATCCTGGGATTCTCTGAAAATAAAATCTCCCTTGCTGCCGGTCCGCACATCATTATCCTTTTCAAAATAGGCCCTTGGGAACGCAGTCATACGCAGTGCATTAAACTGATTCAGGCAATGCTGCTCCAGACTCTCCCCAATCATTTTCGTTGACTGACGAGCCTTAAAATCCCGATAATATTCAATCTGCTCATCCTTCAGTTTCAGCTTGTCCTCATACTGCTCCTGCAGGGATTTTTCTTTTAGTTTGCTCTCCGTTTCTTTGTTTGACAGCTGACTTTTCAGTTCTGTGATCTCTGCTGTTCTTTCTGAGAGTTCTTTTTCTTTTTTCTGAAGCGCTTCCGAGACCGCAAGCTTTTTCTCCGCTTCGTTTATGGAAATCTGCGCCCGCAGCTGCTCAATGACCTTCTCTTTTGCAGACAGCTCCGACTCCTTTGATAAAAGCACCTTATCAAAGGCTTCTTTCTGTTCCATCCGGGCCAGCTTCAAGTCGCTTTCTTTCATTTCTTCAAACTCTTTTTCCCGGCGACTAAGCTCTTTTTCAAATTCTTTATCTCTAATCTGCTGCACAATCTGGGCATAGCCAGACTCATCCACCACAAAAACTTCTCCACACTTCGGACATTTAATCTCCTGCATCGCAAACCATCCTTTCTATTACTCCTCTGTATTGTCGCAAAATTCTCTGTATTTTGCAAGAAGCTCATGGCCTGTATTCCCGGATAAAAACCGATGTTCTCCCAGTGACACAACCGGCATCACGCCCAGCAGAGAGTTTGTCAGGAACATTTCATCAAACTGTGCAATGTCCTCCGGGTATAGTTCTGTCTCCTGAACCTGGTTATTCTCACAAATATAAGCTCTCATGATCCCCGGAAGTATTCCGCAGGAAACTGCAGGTGTAAAAATATGCCTGTCCTTTACAAAAAACACATTTGTAACCGCTCCCTCAGCAATCGCACCCTTCATATTCAGGAAAACCGGTTCGTCGATTCCTCTGTTATGTGCCAGATGCTTTTCCATCAGACATTCCCCGTAATTTAGCGTTTTATGATAGGTAAACGGTGAGGTTTCATTTCTTCTGACTTTGGAAAAATCCGCTGTAAATCCTTTTTGATAGTCGCTTTCACCATACGTATTTTCCCTTGTTGTCACCAGGAGATTTTTCTCCGATGCTGTGATTTTCAGCACCTTTCGTCCGGTTCTCATATATGGATCATCCAAAGCTTTTTTTACCTTTTCTTCCAGCTCATCCACAGATATTTTCAGATTAAAAAAATCCAGTGCCCGGAAAAAACGTGCATAATGCTCCTTCAGCAAAATAGGCTTTCCCTCTTCTACGGCAATGGTTTCAAAAGCCCCCATACCAAAAAAATATCCTTCGTCAGGCACCAACATCATCTTCATCTCCTTTTTCCCAGATAGCTTCCAGCACCGCTTTTGCTTTCTGCAGGGTTTCCTCATATTCAAATTCCAGTTCAGACTCGCAGGTAATGCCGCCACCTACACCCAGGTGATATACACCATTTTGATATACTGCTGTCCGAATTACAATATTCAAATCGCAGCTTTTGTCTAGTCCCAGAAATCCCATAGAGCCTGTATACAATCCTCTCCTGTCATGTTCCAGCTCGTCAATGATTTCCATTGCACGGATTTTAGGAGCACCTGTAATGGATCCCCCCGGAAAAGCAGCCTGTATCAGATCCATAATCTGCAGATCTTCTTTCAGCTTTCCAACAATCGTAGTTACCAGATGAAACACCGTCGCATAGGTTTCCACCGCAAAATGCTCTGTCACCTTCACCGTTCCCGGCTGGCACACATGATTCAGGTCGTTTCGTTCCAGATCCACAATCATCAGAAGCTCACTTCTGTCCTTTGAGGAATCCTTTAACTCCTGCTTCAATGCCGCATCCTCCTCCGGTGTATTTCCTCTCTTTCTGGTGCCTTTGATGGGTCTTGTCTCAACCATTCCATCCTTCACCTGCAGGAATCTCTCCGGAGACGCACTGGCGATCTGAAAGTCCCCATAATTAAAATATCCTGCAAAGGGTGCCGGATTGCAGGTCCGAAGATAACGGTAGACCTGGTATGGGTCTTTCTTGCTCCTGGCCTGTAGCTGCTGAGTCATATTTGCGATATAAATATCTCCCTCTACAATATAGGAAATCATCTGATCTACTGTCTGCTTATATTCTTCCTTCTCAAAATTCGGACAAAAGGCTGACAGGTTTTCCTGCTTTTCCGGCTTGGAAGTCTTCTTACACCTGCGGATTTCATCCTCCACACAATCCAGGACTTTCTCCTGATTCCCTGTTTCACCCCTTGCTGTAAGATACAGCACTTTCTCCATCTTATCCTCTATGATCAGCACATCATAAAAAGCAAACAGCGCTTCCGGCATGGATATTTTCTTTGGATGACGGCTCTCAATGTTTTCAAACTTTCTGCCGTAATCATAAGAGAAATAACCGATTGCACCTGCCGTCAGCGGAAGCTTTGTTGGGTTTTCCTCATACTGTTTTGCAAGCTGTCTGTTCATTTCCGCCTCAAAGGATAGCTCCAGAGGCTCTCCGTTCCGGTAACAAATCCCATCCTCTTCCTTTATGACCATATAGGGAAAAATCCCGATGATGGAATACTGCCCCAGGTTATTTTCCAGTGCAGAATCAAGAAACACCGCCATTTCCCGATCTCTGTACAGTTCAAAAATATCTGCTGCTTCTTTATATACATCCAGCTTTCGTATCATCGTCTTCATCTGTTTTTCCACCATTCTCTGCATATTCTTGTAAAATTTTCCAGAAGCTCCTGTCCATATTCTGTCAGAACAGCCTCCGGATGGAACTGCACTCCATATACCGGCATTTCCCTGTGGTTTATCGCCATGATGACACCATCCTCGTCCCGTGCATTTACCTGAAGTTCTTCCGGGAATCCTTCCTCACTGACAATCAGAGAATGATATCTGGTAACCTGATACCTGGAGGGCAGACCGGCAAACAGACCTGTCCCATCTGTGAAAACAGGGGTCACCTTCCCATGCATAGGGCGTTTTCCTTTCTCCACTGCCGCTCCGAACACATGCCCTATAATCTGGTGTCCCAGACATACCCCCAACACAGGAACCCTTCCTGCCATTTTTTCCACAATCACCTTGCAGTTTCCACAGTCTGCAGGGCTTTTCGGGCCGGGAGAAAGTATAATCCCCTCAAGCCGGCCCTCCGCCAGCATAGCCTCGATCTGGTCTATTCTTATCCTGTCATTCCTCACCAGTTCCACTTTTTCTCCCAGTTCTTCCAGATATCTGGCCAGGTTATATACGAAAGAATCATAATTATCAATCATCAAATACATAACATACCTTCCTTTCAAATAAAAAAACTGCCAAAACAAAACCCCTGTTTACGGGATTCTGAATGGCAGTCTTCCTGATAATTCTAATCCGGGCACACCCTGTATTTTCTTTCTACTATATCATACAACAAACGCTGTATATTTCAATGTAAAATTTCAAGCATCAACCTTACTTTACGACTTCATTCCATTCCACGCCATCCTCATCTGTCCAGGTTTCTACTCCGTCATATGTAAATACTCTTTCGATTCGATCCATGTATCTTCCATCCGCAAGCTTGTAAACGGTCGTCTCATCACCGCGTAGATTTACAATTTCCACCACATCTTTGCCGGGATATGTGGTATCTCCCTGTACTTCTGATGCTGCAGGATCATCTTTCTCACTGTCCGAAGGCAAAGAGCCCGCAATGTCACCGCTGACTTCTGTTTTTGTGGTGTCCTCTGCCGGCTTTTTGGTTTCTTCTGTTTTATCAGAAACCGTTTCTTCATGATCAGCAGAAGTGCCGCCTGCACTTTCAACAGTGGTACTGTCTGCCGGCTGATTGGAAACATCTGTTTTTGCACCACATGCGCACAGACTGATTGCCAGTAATCCCGCCATAAATCCTAAAAGTAATTTTTTCATTGTAATAATTCCCCTTTCTTCATTTGCATTTATGCTGCTTCTTTTCTATTAGCCAAAAATTATATTATCCCAAAATTTTGTTTGGCCATTTACATATCCCAACTTCCAGAGCTTTTTCTTCCTGAAGATGAAAATCTGCATACCTGCAGTACCAGCATCCCTTCAGACTGTCTATCGCTCCTTCTCTTGGTGTATATGCCGGACAGATATCTTCCGGCAAGACATTCCCATCTCTGTTTGGCACTTCATAACGCTTCCTGTTTTTTGCCATACTGTCATCCCCTGGCATCAATGCCGCTCCGGCAAAGATGTCATCATAAAATAGATTCCTCCAAGAACCAGAATCGTTACCAGCATAATCAACATCATTGCAGATGGTGACACAACATTTCCCCGGAATACAGGATTACAATCCAGAGAATCTGCAATTCCCTTTACTACTTCTTTCGGGAAACTTTCTGCTTCCATTGCCGCAAAAACAATTTTCTATTTCTGTCTGCCATTGACCATATCGTTTTCAATTCTGCTCACCTCCCAGACGTTTTCCTGTAACAGCCAAAAACACATCATCCATACCACCTTTGACGATCTCATAATCCCGGAACACCTCAGGATGACTTACAATCAGCTTTGTCGCAATACCTGGCATGGAGATTGCTATTTTGTATCCGTCTCTGATCTCCTCATATGCCATACCAAGCAGTTCTACCTCTTCCTTCGTCACTCCGTAAAGAGAGATGAAATCTTTGACATATTCGTTTTTCAGCTCATAGGGCGTTCCTTCCGCAGCAATCCGTCCGTGATCAATAATGACCACATAGCTTGCGGACGCCGCTTCTTCCATGTAGTGAGTCGTCAAAAACACTGTCAGGCCTTCTTGTTTTCGCAGTGTCTCAATAATGTTCCAGATCATCTTTCTGGTTTGAGGATCCAGTCCTGTTGTTGGTTCATCAAGAATCAGTATCTTTGGTCTGTGAATCAGAGCCCGTGCGATATCAACCCGTCTTCTCTGCCCGCCGGAAAGCTTACCTGTCGGACGGTCCAGGAACTCCTGCAGCTGAAGTAATTCTATCAGTTCCTGCAGCCGCATATCAAAGTCAGCTCCGGTCATACCGTATAATGCAGCCCTGCTTTTTAAGTTTTCTCTGACCGTCAGCGGCTTGTCCAGAACACTGTCCTGGAATACAACTCCGATGATACCTTTGACTTCCCGATTTCCCCGCTCTGCTTCTATTCCATTCACTCTGATGCTGCCGGAATCAGCTCTCTGCTGTCCACAGATCATAGAAATCGTTGTACTCTTTCCTGCCCCGTTTACACCCAGAAAAGCAAACAACTCTCCTTTCTGTACTTTGAAGCTCAAGTCATCCACAGCTTTTACTTCTCCAAAGCTCTTGCTGAGATGCTCTATTTCAATCATGCTGACGAGTTTATTCATTTTCATGCATCCTTCTTTCATTGTAACATCATTTTTTACAGCTTAAGGATATCAGAAAGGGAAAAGAAAAACCGGAACCACACGGATTCCGGTCTGTTTTGCACGGATAAGCATTATTTTCCGTGTTTCTGCATTACACCCCAACGATCATACGCACCTGAAATATATTCCCCTCCATGGAATAATGTATCTCGCTTTCTGTTTTTTTCACAAAAGCAAGAACACTTCTGGTTCCGATTCCGTGACCTTTTTCCGGTGTACATGGATAGCCGTCCTCATCCAGCCGGGCGGTTCCATCACAGGAGTTTTCAATCTCCAGAAGCAGTTGATTTTTATATTTTGCTTTGAATCGGATATATCGTTCTGCCTCCGGCAGTTTTTCACATGCATGAATGGCATTCTCAAGCAGATTGCTGATTGTAATCGCCAGCTCCATCTCATCCACCTGTAAAGCAGAGGGAATATTGGCAGATGCCAAAACTCTGATCTCCTTCTTCTTCGCCTGGGCGATATAATGACTGAGTGCTGCATTCACTGTTGTATTTTCACAGAATCGCTCCATGTTCTGCGGTTCAAGGGAAAGACGCTCCTCCAGACATTTTTTCGCTTCTTCTGTCTTTCCTTCCTGAAGGAGAGACAGCATCAGCGATTCAAAATGTCTTCTGTCATGGCGCATCAAACGATCCTTCTGTATGATCTGCTCCGCCGCCGCCAGATTTTCTTTCATTTTCCTGGCTGCAATCTCCATGATATCCGCATCAGATTTCAATTTTACTTTTTCCTGCATCAGTTCCATCTCCCGCTTCATCATGTCTGTATACTTTTCCAGTATGATGAACATTACAATATTTACAACCAGGAGTAAAACCGTTGTTCCAAGGAACTGCTCCGAATTAAAATCCTCTAATACCCCCATCGCAAGAGAAAACACCTCTATGACAATCAGGGCCAGAGACAGAATGGGCATAATCATAAACCAGAATGTAATCTTATCATATTTTGAGTTCTTATCTTTGTTTCCGAATTTGCAGATGATAAGCACCCATATAATCTCCAGAAAATTCATGATCAGTGCCGTCTGGGGTGTAATCAGATCATAGCGGATATGAAACCCGATATTATTGTTCAGATAGCCGCCGGTCACACCCAGACCAATTTCCATGGCCATGGTTCCCGTCAGATAAAAGAGATAGTAAGCAAGTCCTCTTACACTTTTCACCTGATAGCATACAAATAACGGAACCAGGTACGAGAGTATCATCGCCATGAGATTCACAGGCGGAATTTCCAGCATATTTGCAGCAAAGAGCAAGCACCAGTCTATCGCATATATGCATATCAAAAGATACCTGTATTTTTTTGCCCATGCCCGCTTTTCATAAAAGCTTTTCTGCATATATCCGTATAAATAGATTGTCAGAAAATCACCAATCATGAGAAGCAGCCTGGGGTCTGTCATCCATTCCGGCATATGTTCCTCCTTAACCCGCAAAATGATAACTCATGTATTTATCAGCCACATCCGGATATCTGCTTTTTGACACCGGAATCATTTCTTTATTTCTCACCACAATGTCATTCCTGGTCAGCTTGTCGATGGAAGCGATATTTACCGCAACGGACTCATGGCATTGTACAAAATCAGCTTCCGGGTGATTTTTCTTCAGATACTCTGCAAAACCAATCCGAAGTGTGCTGGTAGAGATCACTTCTCCGGATATTAAATGATAGCTCACAACATGATTTCTGTAATCAATATACAGGACATCGCTCAAAGTCAATGTGCGGTATCCACCTCTTACCTTTACCGTAATTGTTTTTTCTTTGCAGGAATCTACTCTTCGAAGCGCTAACTCCAGCGTTTGTGCAAGCTTCTTTTCATCCACAGGCTTCAAGAGGTATCCTAAGGGATTCACATCAAAGGATTCCAGCGCATAGGATTCTTCCGTTGTTGTAAAAATAATCTGGGCGTCAGGCTGATTCCAGCGAAGCTCCCTTGCCGCCTGGATTCCTGTTATCATCGGCATAACAATATCCAGAATGTAGATGTGAGGGCGAAACTGCTCACACTTCTGGATCATGGCATCCGGATGATCAAAACACAAGATCTCTGCCTGCAGATTTTTTTCTCTGCAGAACCGGATGGCTCCATCATAGATCCTGTCTCTGTCTTCCTTTCTGTCATCACAAATAACCATCTTAATCATCTGGTACACCCCCTGCTAACGACCGTTTGTCTCTATTATAGCTAACGACCGTTTGCCAGTCAATAGTTTCATTTTCTTTACCATATGGTATAAAAATTGAGATGCTGATATATGTCAGCATCTCGAACAATACCGGTTTATCACTTCTTATTTCTCAGATTTTTTTCCGTATATTTTTGAAAAATGGCGCAAATGTTTTTCAATTCGCTCCATGATTTCATCTTCCCGCTCCGGCTGCCTGTCATATGTATGAATCAGTAATGATACCGGGGCAGCAAACTCCACAGCCAGAAGTTCTGCATCATCTGCCTTCAGAATATTTGCCTCCATCATGCGTTCAAAGATTTTCTGATACATTTTCTGCACTCCATCCATAAAATACTTTGAAGCAAGCTGAGCAATCCATGCATTTCTAAACTGTTCCATGGCAAGGATTCTTCTTGTCTTTTGCAAGATCTCATCATGCATTGTAAAGTGAATTCTCCTCAACGAGATAACAATAAGCTCCTCCATAGATTCCGGTATCTTGCCAGGATGACTTTCTGAGCCAAAATTTAATTCATAATATTCTGCAACCTTTTCAATCAGACAATTAAAGATATCTTCCTTCCCCTTAAAGTGTCTATACAGAGAAGGGCCTTTGATTCCGGCATTTTCAGCAATCAAATCCACGCCAACCCCGTCATAGCCTTTCTCTGAAAATAATGTTAAGGCTGAATCCAGTATTCTATCTCTTGTTGACAATTCGCTCATATCCCATATCCTCCGCCTTTGCTAACGACCGTTTTCTCGATTATATCCAACTGCCTTTCCTTCGTCAAGAACAAGAAAGCAACGATGGTGCATATTAGCACCATCACAGTTTGAAAAACCGATTAAAACTCCAAGCGATCCCGTCCTTTGTTTTTCGCAATATACAATGCCTCATCCGCTTTCTGATATAGGCTGTTAAAGGTGCTGGCAGCATTGGAAATGGCGATTCCCATGGAAATACTCATCGGAGGCTTTAATGCCTGAAGCGTAAGATGAAGCTTGTCGAAGACATCCCTTGCGCGGTTTTGCATCTGTTCATTTGAGTTGTTCGGCGTAAAGAACAACGCTGCAGCAAATTCATCGCCAC
Organism: Lachnospiraceae bacterium; assembly: GCA_051879215.1. Classification (GTDB taxonomy): domain Bacteria; phylum Bacillota; class Clostridia; order Lachnospirales; family Lachnospiraceae; genus TWA4. The sequence continues at coordinate 648 of JBJELP010000094.1, read as the reverse complement.
CCATACGACAAGCCAAATCACTCTGACGCAGGGATTCTCCCAAAGCTTTTGCAAGTAACACTAACAGGTTATCACCGGTCTGATGCCCATTGGTATCATTAAACTGCTTAAAAAAGTCGATATCAAGCATCAGTAACATCACCTTACAATTATTGTCTAACAGGTGTTGCTCCACATCATTTTTAAACGGATCGTGCTGCAGGAGACCTGTCAGTGAGTCGCATCGATAGGTGTTTTCCCACTGTTCCAAACGGATCAGTGCTTTGCGCTGCTCTTGTTTAGCAATCAAACGAGCTAAATGGGTCTCACTGCTCTTAACAATCAAAATTTCACTTCGAAGACTGTTTACCGCAGAATCAAAGTATCGGCGTCCCATACAGAACACATTTATTTCTTTTCCTTCACGAGTGAGCAGTCTGTGTTCCAGATAGCAGATGTTCTTCTTTGCAAGATGAGCATTTACCACACTTAAATATTCCGTACGACAGCCTGGCGGTAATAACTCTTCCTGACAAAGTGGATGTTCCAGCAAATAGTCACGGGTGTATCCTGTCAATTCCTCAAAACGATGATCGCAGTCAATGATATGCATTGTTTCATCTAAATAATATTTCGCATAGTGAACAGGAAATACGCTGGATGATTCAT
>JBJELP010000093.1:0-13836 GCA_051879215.1 Lachnospiraceae bacterium | reverse complement strand
TCCCCTTTTTTGTATCTGAGGACGGTACCGTTACTCTGGAGATTAATGAAGTTCTCAAATAATAAAACTTAATCTTCAAAAAACACTTGATTATATGAGCCGATTTTGAGAGCGCAAAGCACGGAAAAATCGACGTGAGGCTCATTTGTCAGGTAACTCATTATATGGAGAGGGGGATGAAAAAAGATACGTATGGATAAAAAGCAATTTATAGAGGAGTATCTGGTTGACCGTAAAGGTACCAACTGCATGAAATGGGATGGTTTAGAAGCAAAATTTGGTGATGCAGATCTGATTGGCATGTGGGTTGCTGATACAGAATTCAAAACCAGTAAAAAAATACGTAATGCTCTGGCAGAAAGAGTTGAACACGGTGTTTTTGGATATACAGATGCACCGGAAGAATATTATACGGTATTCTCCAACTGGATGGAGAGTAATTATGGATACCCAATAAAGAAAGAATGGGTTCGCTTTACTACCGGTTGTGTGACTGCGCTGGCATATGCAATCAACTGCTATACAGAGCCCGGTGACACCTGTATGATCCTGACACCTGTTTATTATCCTTTCTTCAACGTAGTGACCAATAATAAGCGTAAGTTGGCAGAAGCAGAGCTGATTTATGATGGAGAAGGCTGTTGGTTCATGGATTATGAAGCAATTGAAAGAAAAATTGCAGATCAGAACGTGAAACTACTGCTGCTTTGCTCTCCTCACAATCCCTGTGGCAGAGTATGGAGTGAGGAAGAACTGGATAAACTTCTGGAAATCTGCAAAAAGTACAATGTACTGGTTGCCAGTGATGAAATCCATCAGGATTTTGTTCTTAACCCGCACAAAAAATTTGTTCCGGCTGCTTCAGTAGCAGGCGGAAAATACAGCGATATGATCATAACCATTAATTCTGCATCCAAAACCTTTAATATGGCAACACTGCTGCATGGTCATATCATTATTTCTGATGATAAATTGAGAGCCAAATATGATCAGTATGCGTCCGGGATTAATCGTACGGAAATCAGTGTACTGGGTATGATAGGAACTATGGTTGGTTATCAGGATGGGAAGGAATGGCTGGATAATATGAAAGAAGTTGTCCGCGATAACTACAATATGCTGAAAAATGAACTGGCTGTGAGACTTCCAAAGATTAAAGTTTGTTGTCTGGATGCGACTTATCTGGTAATGATCGATTTGAGAGGCTATGTATCCAAAAAAGATGTACATGATTTCGTACAAAAGAAATGTGGTCTCGGTGTGGATTATGGTGAATGGTTCGGGGAAAAATATGAAGGTTTTATCCGTATGAATCTTGCAACCGATCCGGAATATGTCAGAATCGCAGTGGACAGAATATGTGCTGCAGTTGAAAATAATTAGATGATGAACAAAGGAGAAATTTTATATGGAAGAGAAAAAGTATTCTAAAAATTATGGTTTTCTGGCATTGATGCCCATAATCGTATTCCTTGTATTATATGTTGGAATAGGGATCGTTTTTACGATTCTGGGTGCTGAAAGTCCTTTTTGGAAGATGCCCCGCTATGTAGCAATGATGATTGCTATTCTGACTGGATTTTTCTGTTATGCACATGACATGAAGCTGTCAGAAAAAGTTGATGTTTACTGCCATGGTGCCGGTAAGCCTGGAATCATGCAGTTAGGTCTCATTTTGTTGTTGGCAGGTGGTTTTGCAAATTCCACAGCTGCAATCGGCGGCAAAGAATCCATGGTTAATCTTGGAATTTCATTGGTTCCCACACAGTTTCTGGTTCCTGGTATTTTTATTATCTGCTGCATCATTTCAACCTGTATCGGTACATCAATGGGTACTCAGGTAACAATGATTCCGATTGCAATTGCTCTGGCTCAGGGAGCAGGATTAAATCCTGGTATGGCTGGTGCTGCTGCAATTGCAGGCGCTTACTTTGGAGATAATCTTTCCATTATCTCTGATACAACAATTGCTGCAACACAAGGTGTAGGAGCTGATATGACGGATAAATTCCGTATGAATTTCCTTATTGCTCTTCCTGCAGCTGTTATCACTATTGTTTTGTATTGTATTCAGAGTCTGAATACAACTGTTGTAAATACAGCAGATGTGGGCAGCTATAACATAATTACAATACTTCCCTATATTGCAGTACTGGTTCTGGCTATTGCAGGTCTTGATGTAGTTCTGGTACTGGTTCTTGGAACTGTGTTATCATGCATTATCGGTATGGCAGCAGGTACAGCAGGTTTCTTTGACTGGGCCCAGGCAGTTGGTGCCGGTATGGAAGATATGTTCTGGCTGGCAGTGTTTGCAATGATGATCTCCGGTATGGTTGAACTTGTGAAGTTTTACGGAGGTATTGATTATATGCTGAAGGCAGCAACCAATCATATTAAAAGCAGAAAGGGATGCGAATACATCATCGGTCTGTTATCCATGTTCATTTCCGGTACAACATTAAATAACACTGTTGCAATCATTGTATCCTGTCCTATTGCAAAAGAACTCGGGGGCAAATATAAAATTGCTCCAAAGAGACTGGCATCCCTGCTGGATATCTTTGGTGCAGCAGCTCTGATGGTAGTACCGCATGACAGTGGTTGTCTGTTGGTTCAGCAGTATGCAGAAGGGGCTGTAAACTATCTTGATATTGTCAGATTTGCTTATTATCCTTTCTTCCTGATTCTCTTTACATGTATTACCGTACAGTTCGGTCTTTTAAGAACAAAAGAAGAAAAAGAAGCTGTAAAGGCAATGGCCGGTAAATAATATCAGATATTCTGCTTTTCGTTCATATAGTATTTGCCGTATATCAGCGGCGGATTCAGATCGTTCTATAACTTTCACAATATTGGATGCTTTTACAATACAAGAGCTAAAATTTATCTTCTTTCAGACAGTAAAAAATTGCAGATTATCAAGAAAGACGAGGTACTGATATGTATAATTTTGATGAAATCATCGATCGTAGAAATACAAATGCAATGAATACCGATGGTTTTCGTGAATATATTTTTCATGCAGATAACACTATGACATTTCCATATAAAGATGAGGAATTCATCCGGATGTGGGTTGCCGATATGGAATTTGCAACACCAGATGTAATTATCGATGGAATTAAGGAACGTCTGGATAAGAGAATCTTCGGATATACCCGTGTATTCGATCCCAAATATTATGAAGCATTTGCAAGCTGGTGCAAAAGACGTTATAACTGGACATTCGAGAAAAAAGATATGGTAATGTCCAATGGTATTATCCCTGCACTGTATGAACTGGTTGATTACATTTGTGAACCCGATGAGAAAGTTTTGTTCCTGACACCCTCCTATGCATATTTTAAATATGCTGCTGACTTTAGTAATCGTGAGAGTGTATGCTGTGACTTGATAAACACAAACGGATATTACACCATTGATTTTGATGATCTTGAAAGAAAAGCTGCAGATGAAAAGACAACACTGTTTATTCTTTGCAATCCTCATAATCCTTCCGGACGCGTTTGGAAAGAAGAAGAATTGAAAAAAATGAGTGAAATTATTGAAAAATATAATTTATGGGTGATTTCTGATGAAATTCATTGTGATTTGCTTCGTCTGGATCAAAAACATATTCCAATGGGTAAGATAATGGACAACTACGATCGATTGATTACCTGTATGGCGCCCAGTAAGACCTTTAACCTGGCAGGCCTGATGATCTCTAATATAATTATCAGAAATGATGAATTAAGAGAATTGTGGCTGAATCGGCATTACAACTTTGATAACCCCTTAAGTATTGCAGCTGCACAGTCAGCTTATGAAAAAGGTGAGACATGGTTGGAGGAATTGAGGGCATATCTGGATGAAAATTTTGCATTCACCGGTGAATATCTGAAAAAGAATCTTCCCAGGGCAAATTATAAAGTTTCTGAAGCAACCTATCTGGCATGGGTAGATCTCAGTGAGTACTTCGAACCGGATGAAAATCTTCCGTCATTCTTTGCTAATAAAGCAGGTGTTCTTCTGGAAGGTGGTAATATGTTCGTACAAAATTCTGATTGCTTTATCCGTTTGAATCTGGCATGTCCCAAATCCATACTGGAAGAAGGTCTGAGGAGAATCTGTGAAGCAGTCAACTTAAAACACAAAGAAAAATATACAGGTGAATAACTGCTGAAACAAAACAGGAGGAATGAGATGAAAAAGAAAGATTTGGACTGGAGTACCATTGGATTTAACTATCGTACTACTGATATGAGATATGTTGCCAATTATAAAAATGGTACATGGGATGAAGGGATTCTGACATCTGACTGCAATATCACATTAAATGAGTGTGCCGGTATTTTTCAATATTGTCAGGAGATTTTTGAAGGATTGAAGGCATATACAACAAAAGATGGAAGAATTGTAACATTTCGTCCTGATATGAATGCAGAGCGAATGATTAATTCTGCAAAAGGACTGGAGATGCCTCCTTTTCCTAAAGAACGTTTTCTGGACGCTCTGGATCAGGTGGTTAAAGCTAATGCAGCGTGGGTTCCCCCCTACGGAAGTGGTGCAACCCTGTATGTAAGACCTTATATGTTCGCTTCATCACCGGTTATCGGTGTTAAGCCTGCAGCAGAGTATCAATTTCGTATTCTTTGTACACCCGTTGGTCCTTATTTTAAAGGCGGTGCAAAACCTTTAAATCTTTGCGTGAGTGACTATGACCGTGCAGCCCCCAACGGAACAGGCAATATTAAGGCAGGTTTGAATTATGCAATGAGCCTCCGGGCATATGTAGCTGCTCATAATAATGGATTTGATGAAAACCTGTTTCTTGATCCTGCAACAAGAACTTATGTAGAAGAAACAGGTGGTGCAAATTTCCTGTTTGTGACAAAAGATGGAGAAATCGTGACACCCAAATCGGATTCCATCCTTCCTTCAATTACAAGACGCTCCATGATTTATGTTGCTGAGCACTATCTTGGATTGAAGGTTACAGAGAGACCTGTAAAGCTTTCCGAACTGAAAGATTTTGCAGAATGCGGTCTTTGTGGAACAGCAGCAGTTATTTCCCCGGTTGGAAAAATCAATGATCACGGTAAGGAAATCTGTTTCCAGAACAGTATGGAAAAAATGGGACCTGTTATCCGTAAACTTTATGATACACTGACTGGAATTCAACAGGGATTGATTGACGCCCCTGAAGGCTGGATTCGAACAATCTGTTAGTTTCTTTACATAATTAATTTTTTCGTTCGGTTCCCATTCCAGCCTATATATCTTCTTCCATGACCCGCCTGCGCTCAGGTGCAAAATGCAGATGGGACGAGTCAGAGCAACGGTAAGGATGTGTTCTGCATTCATTCCATTTTCTCCTTTCTTTTAAACTGTCTGCAACGGACAATTAATTGGTTGGTTCTGTTTCCTTTTCAGACAGCACTGCCTGGACATTCGAATAGATGCCCAGGCAGTGTAATCTGATCCATAATACACTTTAGGTATAGGGCTCGGAGAAGCAGTATTCAATTGTCTCATATTCGGTTCCAAAATAGCAGCATTGAATTTCCGAAAACTCTTCAATTATATGAAGGGTCTGGGAAACTATGCCCAAAATCCGGTACTTGAATAAAACAAGACAAAGAATACCAGGCATATATTCCGCAAAATCCGGCAATATACTACAAAATATAAATTTTTCAAGGTACTATAGAAATGGGGACAAAGCTATTTATGGTTTTGACCCCAACATCATGATATAATTCGTTAATGGATCAGGAGAACGAATTCATCCACTTTTTTCTCCTGAACACGATATAAGTAATTACAAAGCGAACAATTTCTTCACTTGTCAGAACGGCATAGACCCATACCAGATCTTTCTTTAATATATATGCTGTAAACAGGCAAAGAGGGATTCCCACAAGCCAGGTGCCGGCTACATCGATAAACATGATGGTTTTCGTATCACCGCCGCTTTTGATGATGCCGCCGCCCAGAATCATATTGGATACCTTAACCGGCAGATAAAGGGCAAATACAATCAGAACACTGCGTCCCAGATGTTTCACGAGATCTTCCACCTTATAAAGGGAAACGTAACAATCAGACAGCAAAATCAAAAGAATCCCCAGAAGAATTGCTCCAACAATTCCGAATAAAAGGATTTTTTTCGAATCTTCATAGGCTCCGTCAAATTCCTTCTTTCCAAGACGTTTTCCGATCAGCACTCCTGCTGAGGCAGACAGACCGCTCAGCGCTCCAATCATGAGATTCTGCACAGGGCATGTCAGAGTATAGGCAGCAATACTATCCGTTCCAATATGACCATAAACGGCTGTTTCCACATTCTGTCCCAGACTCCAGAGAAATTCACTGATCATAATCGGAACCAGCATCAGCAGATATTCCTTAACACTGACTTTGGCCAGACGAAGCGTAAACCGGATCCGTTCCTGATCCATTTTATTGGATATAAGAAATCCTGCCAGAATCAGGACCAGATTCAGTGTCTGAGAAAGAAGGGTTGCAATGGCAGCCCCCCGGATCTCCAGTGCGGGCAGACCAAATCGTCCGAAGATAAGCACATAATTCAGCAAGGTGTTTACAATAACAGCACAGAAACTGGCAATCAGAGGAAATACTGCATGCTCCCTGCAGCGAAGCCAGGTCGCTATCATGGAGCTGATCCCCATCATAATGAACGTCAATGCAACAAGCCTGCCATACACCGTTCCATGTTCAATAATCAATCCATCTCCGGTATAGAACCCCATGACGGTTCTCGTCGGGAACAGCAACGCAAGGGAAAAGAGCGAAGAAATAAACACACACACCAGCATGCTTACATGAAAACTGCTCCATGCCTCTTTTTTATCATCTGCTCCGAGAAACTGTGCAATCAGGATTCCCGCAACAGAACAAACCGCACCGGTTACGACAGAAAAAACAAGGGAATAATTCCCGCAGATACCAACAGCCGCAATACTTTCCTTACCCAACTGACCGATCATAAGCTGATCTACAATGGAAAACGAGGATTGCAGCATGCATTGTATGGTTACCGGAACTGCAATCCTTGTCAGTGATTTCAAAAAATCTGACATGGTCATCACCTCAAACTTTCTTTTCTGATTTTTGATTCATACGTTACTCTCCATTTGATTTGCTTCATATTTTCAATTATAATATGTACAAGGACTCAAAACCATGGCAAAACAATGAAATAGTTACACTATCCTATGAAAGAGGGAAAATTTATGGATATAAAAAACACATTCATGTTCCAGGAGTCAAAATCTCACGGTACTAAAGATTATCCGATAGAATATTATGAAAATGCAATCCCGGAAAGCTATATCCAGATGTCTCCTCACTGGCATAATGAATTTGAGATCACCAAAATCATGGAAGGATCTCTTGTTTATCGAATCGGGCAAAGTGATCATGTTGTCAGCAAGGGGGATATTCTGATCATCACACCGGATATCCTGCATGCAGCACACCAGAAAGCAGATCTCAAAGCTTACACCACTACCATTGTTTTTCATCTGAATCTTTTGGGACTGGCCCAGAAGGATCGCTGCACTCTGAAATACATTGAACCTTATACGCAGGACAAAACAATTCCGATTCCTGTCATTAAACCGGAACATCCATTACATGGTAAAATCAATCAGTGTTATGAGGAAATATGGCAATTTGAGGATCCCCATCACGGCAATGAACTGCTGGTAAAATCCGCATTGTTCCGATTGTTCTATTACCTTTGGGAACTGGCACCTTCACCTTCCTCACAGGTATATTCACCGGAAGTCCATCGCAATATCGAACGGCTGAAACCGGTACTAACCTATATACACCAGCATTATGCAGAACCGCTCACCATCGATCAGCTGGCAGCAATCAGTGGTTTCTCATCTGTGCATTTTATGAATGTTTTCAAAAAGGTCATGGATACCCCTTGTATGGAATATGTTCATCATTACAGAATTAATGCAGCATCTCAGGCACTGAAAGAAACAGATTATCCTGTGACGAAAATCGCATTGGAGAACGGATTTCAGAACATCCCATATTTTAACAGATCTTTCAAAGCATTTATGGGCTGTACTCCGACACAATATCGAAAATTTTATCAGAAGTAATAATATATATGAACGTGCGCCCGCCAGGCGCACAAAAAGACTGCGAAAATATATCCGTTTTCGCAGTCTCATTCTTTTAACGTCCGTATAGTTTTGTTGCTTTTGCAATCTTTTCAATCAGATCTTTTGAGAACTCTCCATCCTTTAATCTCCACTTCCAGTTTGTACCATTGGTAGAGGGTTTGTTCATTCTGGCTTCATTTCCATATTCCAGATATTCCTGCATGGGAATCACCGCTAATTTCGATACACTTCTGAGCACCGTACAAATCATGGGCCAGATCAGTTCTTTGCCATCTGCCTCAGAGCATACATAGGTGCGAACCGCTTCTCTTTCCTCCGGAAGAATTTCATCCAGCCATCCCAGAAGAGTTGCATTATCATGGGTTCCGGTATAAGCAACAGAGTTCTGAATATAATTATGAGGCAGGTAATCTGCTGCGGAACCTGTATCCCTGGAATCAAATGCGAATTCCAGAATCTTCATACCGGGGAATCCTGTGTTCTGTACAAGTTCCCTCACCGTATCTGTCACATAACCCAGATCTTCTGCAACGATTTCTCTTTCCCCAAGTGCATCTCTGATTGCATGGAAAAGCGCAATTCCCGGACCCTTTTCCCAATGACCGCCTTTGGCATCTTTATCGCCTGCGGGAATAGAAAAATATTCATCAAAACCACGGAAATGATCGATTCGAAGAATATCACAGGTTTCATAACAATGTCGGATTCTTCTGATCCACCATTCATATCCTGTTTCCTTATGATATTCCCAGCGATAAAGCGGATTGCCCCACAGCTGTCCATCTGCTGCAAATGCATCGGGAGGACATCCTGCAACTGCAGTCAGTCTATTGTCTTCATCCAACTGGAACAGTTCCGGATTTGCCCAGACATCAGCACTGTCCGGTGAAACATAAATCGGAATATCACCCAGGATCTGAATCCCTTTTTCATGGGCATAGTCAAGCAGAGCTTTCATCTGGGTAAAAAACAGATACTGTAGGAAACAATAATAAAGTATTTCCTTTTCCAGACGTTCTTTTTCCACTTTCAGAGCTTCCGGATCATGCAGACGAAGGGGATCCTCCCAGGTGGTCCAGGGTGCACCGTTGTGATCATCTTTGATCGCCATGAACAGCGAATACTCTTCCAGCCAGGACTGATTCTTTTTCATAAAAGTCTGAAACTCTGCATCTTCAGCGATTCCGCTGTTATCATATGCTTTTTTCAGCAGCGGAAAACGTTTGTAATACAGTGCACCGTAATCAACATACTGAGGATCCGCTGCCGCACTGTTTTCCTCACATTCTTCCTTTGTCAGCCAGCCTTTTTCAACAAGTGCGTCCAGACTGATAAAGTAAGGATTCCCTGCAAAGGTGGAAAATGACTGATAAGGTGAATCGCCATATCCTGTAGGACCAATCGGAAGGATCTGCCAGACCTTCTGTCCAGCCTCCTGCAGCTGATCCACAAAATCATATGCAGCCTGGTCTAAACAGCCGATGCCATACTTCGACGGCAATGAACTGATCGATAATAAAATACCACTTTTTCTCATTTGTTCCCTCCATAGTTCTTAAATACAATCCTGACCACAAAACTGCTGAAGAATGTAATCAATCCAAAGAATACAAATGCCCAAAGATATAGTGCGGTATTGGCCGGTATCATTGTGGTGGCCAACACGGACAACCCCACCAGAATAACGAGATTCAGCAGTGACCAGGGCAATGCAAGAACCGCCAGTTTCCAGGCACGCTTCCAGATCGGCACAAGCTTCATGTCTGTCTGTGCAATCAGCGGAAAAACATACTGTACACCAAACGCAAACAGAAATATCAGAATCCAGAATGTTATCGTATACATCCGGCCCAGGATGCCATCAAAAAATCCTGTAACCCAGGAATACGATCCAAGAAATGCAATTCCTGCCAGAGTAACAGCCCAGGCACCTGTACCTCGTTTCCAGTTTTTTATAAAGGATTTAAAAAACTGCCTCGGAAGAAAAACATCCTCTGTATCTTCTATTAAGCTGAAGCAGCATTCGTACATTGCGGTAATAGAAGCGCCAATGGTAAAAACAGGCAGTGAAAACAAAACGAATGTAATGTTAATTAAAACAATATCCGAAAGCTTCCCGAGCACCTGCATAAGCATTCCTTCCGGATCAAAGATTTTCAATCGGATTCCCTCCTTAACCACAAAATGGAAGCATTCATTTTCTAAATGCTTCCATTTTATTATTCAATTTAACCAACGCAGTGCAGCTTATTTAACAGCACCATCAACCATACCACCCATGATCTGTTTCTGTGCAAAGATAAACAGAATGATCATCGGAATCATAGCCAGTAATGCTGCGGTAAGAATCAGATCCCACTGTTTTACATAGGATCCAACGAAAGCCTGTACAGCTACCGGAAGCGTCTTAACCTTACCATTCTGACCCAGCATCAGGGAAGGCAGAAGGTAGTCATTCCAGATCCACATACCATTCAGAATGGTAACTGTAGTCAGCGGCGGCTTCAGCATCGGAAGAATAATACGGAAGTAAATGCCTTCATGGGGACATCCGTCAATACTGGCTGCTTCTTCCAGTGCAAAAGGAATACCTTTGATAAAACCTGTAAGTACGAATACTGTCATCGCTCCACCGAATCCCATGTAAGCAAATACAATACCGGGGATAGAGTTAAGCAAAGAAATACCGGCGAATTTACCAACATCACGGAATGTGGAAATCAACGGAAGCATTACTACCTGGAAAGGGATTGTCATGGATGCGATAAATGTCATGTAAATCAGAACGGCCCATTTCTTAGGGCTGTGACCTGACATATTACGGCTGATAACCCATGAGCACATACCGCCAAATAATGCCAGTAATGCCAGTGAGATAATTGTAATAATTGCAGATGTAGCAAAAGCTGACCAGAAACTGAAGTTTGAGTTATTGATAACCTTTGTAAGGTTTGTTGTAAGCTGTGAGAAACTCATACCTGAGATGCTGACAGGATTTGCAACGATGCCGTTTGCATTCTTAAATACATTGATCAGAACCAGAAGGAAAGGTGACAGTGTATAAATTGCAACAGCAATGGCAACAATCATTAAGGCAACAAGACGGGAAGTTTTCAATTTCGTTCTCATTACATTTCAACCTCCTTCTTATTGGAAACACGTACCTGAATGATAGATACAATAGCAAGCATGATAAAGAATACAACTGCTTTTGCCTGACCAAGTGCATAGTTATTTTTAGAGATTGCTGTATTGTATATATTCAGCGCTAACATCTGTGTACCATTGGTAAGGTAATTGCCCATAAAGTTGACAGAACCGGTACCATTTGTCAAAGCCATGTTTACATCGAACTGTTTGAAAGCTGATGTAAGAGTCATGAATGTACAGATTGTAAATGTTGAAGCGATCATTGGCATTTTAATGTGAATCAGAGTCTGCCAGCTGCTGGCACCATCAATTGCAGAAGCTTCCAGAACATCTCCGGGAACCTGTGTCAGACCAGTTACATATAACAGCATGATGTAACCTGCATACTGCCATACATAAACAATAATAATACACATAAATGCTGTAGGTGTATTGGAAAGCAGTGAACTGTTCATGCCAAATGTCTTTGAAGTAAAGCTTAACAGAACGTTATTAAATACGAACTGCCATACATAACCCAGAACGATACCACCGATCAGGTTAGGTAAGAAATAAGCAGCACGGAAGAATCCGACTCCTTTAATTCTGCTTGTACATAACAGTGCCAGAGCAAATGCAACGAGGTTTACCAGAACCATGTTTAATACAACGAATAAGACGGTAATCACTACGGACCACAGAAAACCAGGTTCTTTAAACATAGTCACATAATTCTTAAGTCCAAGGAACTGTGTCATTCTGATGCCATTCCAGTCTGTGGTTGAATAGAAGAAACCAAGACATAAAGGAATGATTACGGTTACAACAAAACAGAATAACAGGGGAAACAGGAAAACGATATTTACAATTTTCTTATGATATTTGATTGTAGGGAACGTAAAGATTCCAATCAGGAAGAGAACTGCACCCACGATCAAAGCAGGTCCGCGGAGTGATGATCCACTGCCGGAAAAGTCCATAATCAGTGCAAAAATCAGAGCAGCCAAACCCGCAACGGTCAATACGCCTGAAATCATTTTCTGGCTGGTATTATTCTTAACCATACATCGGCCCCTTTCTAAAATGGTCTTTTTAAAGGTGGGTAACAGTTTTTCTGTTACCCACCACAAGATATCTTACTTAATCAGTAACGAATATTGGTTTTCTTTCAAAAATATGAATCCGATTAGTTTGCGTATGCAGACTGGATAACCTGCTGCATGGTCTTAACGAAACCAGCTTCATCAAGGTTGCCCTGTGCGTAATCGCAGAAAAGCTGACCGGTATAGTTCTGAGCAAGACCTTCCTTCATATTCAGCCAATGCCAGCCGGATGTTTCACCAGCTGCAACATGATCAGCGATTGTCTGAGCAAAAGGATCGTTAGCTACATATTTGCAGGACTTGAAGGGGCTTACGAAACCAGCTTCTTCTACCAGTACCTGCTGAGCCTTGTCTTCGCTCATCCACTGTAAGAATGCAAGAGCTGTGTCTTTATTGGGACCATCATATACAGCCCACCATGAAGGAGAGTTTGTAAGGATTGTGTCAGCGCCTTCTGTAAATGCATAAGGAACCATACCACACTTGAAGTTGCCAGCTGCTGCATAAGCTTCTGCATCGTCAGCTGTCATGGTTGCACCAATCCAGGAACCCTGTGTAACAAATGCATACTTGCCGGATGCAAAATTCAGTACCTGCTGATCATATGTACCGGAAACAAGAAGTTCCTGATCAGCATACTTGTTCAGTATACCGATGAATTTTGCGAAATCTGTGAAACGAGCTTCGTCCAACTGACCGCCGTCATTCAGTTTATCGATATAAGTTGTGTCTTCACGATCAAGACCGGCATCAAGGTAGTTAGCGAATACATGGTTACCTGTTGACCAGTACAGGTTTACAGGTTCTGTGTAGTAACCAACAACTGCTGTGATACCAAGTTCATCTTTCTTGCTGTCAAGAGTTTCGAATGCAGACTGAATCGCTGCAGGATTTGTCAGAGTAGCAGGATCAATACCAGCTGCTTCAAGGATAGAAGCGTTGTAAGCAAGACCGATTGCTTCTGTTGTGTAAGGGAAACCGATTGTTCCGTTCTCATCAACGTAAGCTGCATCTGTATCAGCTACCCATGCCTGATCGCTCATGTCTACAAGAAGACCTTCCCAGTTGCCGAAGTCTGTAGTACCGCCATTTACAAAGATGTCAGGCATGTTGTCGGCCTGATAATAGCCCTTAACTGTACCCTGAATATCGATACCACCGCCCATGGATTCGATTTCTACATGTACGCCTGTTTCATCTTCATACATCTGAGCAAGTTTCTTCAGCTGAGCATCCACTTCGATTTTGCCGTTAACAAGACGGATGCTGCCGCCTTTCGCATCAGATGAACCGCCATTGCCGCTTTCATCAGATGAACCGCCATTGCCGCCGCCGCAAGCTGCAAGGCTTCCTACCATTGCCATGCAAAGTAAGATTGATAATAATTTCTTTTTCATTTTTCTTCCTACCTTTCTATATTTATGGATAACGCTCCATTAAATATCATATTTACA
>JBJELP010000092.1:0-3084 GCA_051879215.1 Lachnospiraceae bacterium | reverse complement strand
GTCATGCTTTTTCATGCGAGCATGAACAGCATGACCTTTTGACCCTGGTATCATACATATTTTTATACGGTCTCTTCCGCCATACCTTCTTCATACTTGCGGCGCTGTTCTGCCATATATTCCACTTCCGGAACGGGAACATCCCACCATCCGTATGCTGCTCCGCCTGATTCGGGGAATTCACGGTATGTATCTACTTCGATAAATGCAGGTTCGCCTTTTTCCAGTGCATTTCTGATGGCTCCTTCCACTTCCTCAGGCTGGGAAATTTTCTGAGAATAAATACCGAAGTTTTCTGCGATTTCCTTGAATTTAGGAGAATAGATTTCCTTTGTATCATCCATGACAAAGTCATTTGCAAATCTGTGATCTGCACCGTAATTTCCTTCCTGAAGGTCACGGATCGCCATCCAGCAGGCATTATTTGCACAGATAACAATTACAGGAATATTGTATTTTTTCATGGTAGCCAGTTCCTGCATCACCATCATGAAGTCGCCGTCGCCCATCAGAGCTACAACCGGTGTGTCGGGTTTGGCAAGTTTAGCGCCCAGAGCTGCGGGGAATGCCCATCCCATGGTGGAAAAGCCGCCTGTTGTCAGATAGGTTCCCGGTTTTTTGAAAACATACTCCTGGAGGCACTGTGCCTGGGTATTTCCTGAAGAGGTTGCGATAATGGTATCTTCCGGCAGACATTCGTTCAGCTTTCCAAGGAGCTGGGAAATGGAGATCTTATCCAGCTTCTTTGCGCGGTTTGCTGCTTTTTCCGCAGCCCAGTCTGCATTCAGCTTTGCGATTTCCTTTGTATATTCTTTTGTTCTGTAGTCAACCACACCAACTTTTTCCGTATAGGTTTCGATCAGCTGATCAACTACCAGTCTCCAGTCACCCAGTACCGGAACATCTACACCGTAGTTTTTGCCAATTTCCGTGGGATCAGTATCAACCTGAATCAGTTTGGTATCAGGGAAATTGTAAGCAGCTCCCTTTCTGTAGGAACAGGTAGCTTCATCAGCAAATCTTGTACCGATAGCCAATACCACATCTGCTTTTCTGGTAAGCTGTACGCCTACAGGTGTTCCTTTGGAACCTGTATGGAAACCGTACAGCGGATGATCTTCGGGGAATGCACTCTTGCCGTTCATGGTTGTGATAACTGCTGCCCCCCACAGTTCTGCAAGCTTCACCAGCTTATCCGGGTCGCCGTTTCTCAGTACGCCGCCGCCCAGAACCATTACAGGGCGTTTTGCAGTTTTCATCATCTCAACCGCTTTATCGATCATTTCCTGGCTTGCTGCAGTTGCAGCTGTTGTCTTATGCATTTCAGGTTCTGCCAATGTAACATCTGCCGCATTGGCCTGAACATCCATGGGCATGGATAAGAGCACAGGTCCTTTTCTTCCGGTCAGCATCTGATTAAAAGCTCTCTGAAGCAGTCTGGGCAGCTGTCCGGGGTTTTCTACTCTCCAGCTTCTCTTGGTAACAGGTTCCAGACTCTTGATATAGTTCGAATCCTGATCTCTTTCCACTTCCTGCAGCAGACCAACACCTTTCATATTGGTATGAGCATCACCGCAGATCTGCAGTACTGCACTGGAATCCACATATGCGGTTCCAAGGCCAATTGCTGTATTCAGGGCACCGGGACCTACGGATGTGAAGCATGCCAGCGGCTGTCCGCTTACTCTGAAATAACCGTCTGCAATATGCACGGCACACTGCTCATGCAGTACCTGCAGATATTTGATATTTCCCTTCTCATCTTCTTCTCTTAACGCATCCGCAAATGCCAGAATCCCATGGCCCGGAATACCGAGCACATAAGGAACTTTTTCTTTTTCCAGGTATTTTACGATCATCTGTCCGCCTGTAAGTTTCATAAAAAATCTCCTTCCTTTTTTTACGAATTATTTTAAATAGCGTGCATCTGTTACTTCTTCAACTCTGACAGGTGTCTTTTCCTTTGCTGAACAGATTGCTGCAAGTGTTGTTTTTACATCATGTACACCGTCTTCACCTGTATAAGGCATATCTGTACCGTTCAGAAGTCCATCCACCATTTTGTGGATCAGATTGATATGTGCATGGCTGTAATAGGACATTTCTGATTTCCAGATATCATCCCCGCCTTCTTCAAAACGCATGGTCTGTACGGTTCCGTCCTTTTTACGGAGAATCAGATGCACATCCTGTCCGTCATACTGCAATCCGCTGGCGCCTTCGCCCAGTACTTCGATCATACCCTCATCACCGATTACCGTAATGGAAAAACCGGTCATGTAATCGTATTTACCGTTGATTTCTTCTGCGCGCATCCATACGCCCTTGCAGGCAGGATCTTCATGACTCCAGGTCAGCATGGTAATATCACCGATTTCTGTTCCGCCATGGAGTGACATCTCAATCTTGTCTTCTGTATCCTTATGCATCCATGAATTGTCTGCCATCAGAGAATATACTTCCGTAATTTTACTTCCCATCAGAAATTCTGCTGCTGTAAAGAAATGCACGCAGTGATCAAACATCCAGGGGAATCCGTTGCCGCCGGCTTTATCGGTATTCATTCTCCAGCCACGGTGAAGCTCTGTTGTCTCACGGGTATCCAGTACACCTTCTTTGGGAATCCATTCCCCGAAACGCTGTCTGATCTGGGTAGGTTTTCCAATTTCACCTGCATCGATCATCTCTTTTGCCTTCAGGATGGAGGTCATAAAACGATAGGATTCTTCAACGGTAAGTGAAACGCCGTTTTTCTTTGCTGCTTCACATGCAGCAATACCTTCCTCAAGATTCATGCAGAATGGCTTTTCACACAAAATATTTTTCTTGGCCTCAGCTGCTGCAATTGTCATATTTACATGTGTAAATGTGGGTGTGCAGATATCCACCAGATTAATCTCTTCATCTTTGAGCATTTCATTGTAATCGGTGTAATATCTGGGAATTCCATACTCTTTGATTACTTCTTTTGCATGATTTTCATCCAGATCGCAGACTGCAACAACCTCAGCACCGCTGTGAGACTGAAAAGCTTTAATATGGGAATCCGATACCAGTCCGAGTCCTACCAGACCAACTTTAACT
>JBJELP010000091.1:0-3093 GCA_051879215.1 Lachnospiraceae bacterium | reverse complement strand
GGGCATGGCTGCTGCAACCTTCACTTCCATCAGAACTTCATCCGCCTTCAGAAGGGGAGCACCGAATATCCCGTCTGACATTCCCAGCAGTTTATCCCTCCACAGAATTCTGTCATCAAAAGTAATGCGAAGGTCATGATCCTCTTTCCCATACCATGCCTCTCTTCGATAGGAAAGCATGACTCTCGGAGCAAGCCCCTCATACCTTTTTCTGCAAAAATCAATTTCCTTCATAATCTGAGTATCCATCGCAGTTTCTTTCTGATAAAGATACCTCATTGCTTCTTCACAGGTCATTTCCACCCGGCGTTTATATACAATTGATTCATATTTTTTCTTTAATTCAATAAATACCGGGTCATCAGGACCTGCCAGACCATAGCTTCTGATGCGGACCTTTTCTTTATATAAAGGATGCTCCAGAGAACGTCTCGCCAGCAGAAAGGATGGCGTATCCAGATACAGGCTCTGAATTGTACTTTTCCCAAATCGATCCGGTTTCATAAAGGGCTGCATGATGTTCAGAAGCTCAGCAAATTGTCTGCGGCTCAATCTGTATTTCAATTCATACCGTTTGAATACCGTCTGATTCATCTAATAACCTCGCTTTCATGGAATATCATGCAGATTTTCTTAATCAAATACAACGGATATCACCGATGTAATCTGCATGATCTGCCCTTAGTATGCCACCTGAATATTAAAGTAATCTTAGAAAGAAGCCCCGGTTCTGTGAAAATACTGTGAAAAAAGCCGCCCTGCAATATTGCTCCGTTTGACCGGTTTTGATATTGCAAAGCGACAATCCTGTTTCTTTCTCAGGAATTTTCATCCTGTTTCTTCTTATTTTCTGACCGTAACCGTGAATTCACTTCCTTTATGCAGCTGACTTTCGACGGATACCGTTCCTCCGTGATATGCACTGATCTGCTTTACCAGCGCAAGTCCCAGACCGGTTCCCCTGCTGCTTCTTGACTGATCTCCCCGGTAAAACCGGTTCCAGATCTGCGGCAGTTCCCCCTCTGCGATACCCACACCGTTATCGCTTACTGTAATCTTTATAAAATCCCCCTCTTCAGACATTCTGACATGAACATACCCTTTCTCCCGTCCATATCGTATTGCATTCTGAATCAGATTATTTACCATCATCATAAACAATTCCCGATTGACCGAAGCATACAGTTCATCCGGACAATCTGCTTCAATGGTGATTTCCTTATCTGCAATCAGCTGAAAATCCTCACAGGATGACCGCACAGGGAGACTCAGATTGGTTTTCTGCTTCGGATATTTTTCCGTATTCTGTTCAATTCTTGTAAATACCAAAAGCGTCTCGATCAGATGGGACATCCGATACCCCTGCTTCTGAATGGATGCAATGGCATCATACAGTTCCTGTTTATCTTTTGCATTTTCAAATGCATACTCACACTCTGCCAGTATCACAGCCACCGGTGTACGCAGTTCATGGGACGCATTGGAGGCAAATACTGTCTCCGCAGTAAAATTCTCCTCCAGTCGATCAAACATGGAATTAAATGTAAGAGCAAGTTCCGAAAGCTCATCCCCTTTCTCTTCTATTTCAATTCGTTTTGTAAGATCTCCGCTGTTTCGAATTTCTTCTGCAGTCCGGTTTATTTTTTTGATCGGTTCCAGAAATCGCCCGGTCAGCCAGTATCCTCCCACAAATGCCAGAATCAGTAAAACAGGAAACAAAACAACCATATAAATATGGTTTTTTATCACATCGAACAGGCTGTCATTGGCATAAATCACGCCACGAACCCACATCCGATTCTCTTCAGCAGGCTTTTTTTCAACAGAATTTTCTGTAAAGTCTTCTCTGAATTTATCTTCCATGCGTTTTCCGCCAACCATTTTATCATAATAGTAATAGGTTTTCCCATCCATAATGATTTCCTGTGGAATACCTGATCCGGAAAACGGAAGATCATTCAGTTCACTGTAAAGAAACAGACCTCCCACATGGGTACCGTTTTCATTAAAAATCATAAGCTGAACATTATCCTGCAGATAATCGGAGTCATCATCCAGATCGAAATCGTCATTGATTTCATCATCAAAATCAATCTCCTTTTCCAGCTGACGCACATTCTGTTCCACAATCTTTACCAGTTTATCCTTTACAATCCGTCTGTCTGTTGCCTGATACACAGCCATCACTGAAATCAGAATCACCATACAGATCATGGTCAGTATCATGGTAAACCAGAAGGTAATCCTCAGTTTTAACGATCTGTGTTTCATCAATCTTCAGTCCTCATTACATATCCCGCTCCTCGAACCGTATGAATCAGTTTGGGTGAATAATCCTGATCAATTTTCTTTCTGAGATAATTCATGTATACATCAATGATATTTTCCCTTCCGTAAAAATCATATCCCCACACATAATTCAGTATTTTTTCACGACTCAGAATGCGTCCTTTATTCACCATCATATACTCCAGAAGATTGTACTCTCTGGCGGTCAGCAAAATCATTTTTCCGTTCCGATATACTTCATGGGTGGACGTATTGAGTGATAAATCCGCCAGCTGAATGGTATCTGACACATTCCCTCGAACCGTTCTTGTCACTGCGTGGATTCTTGCAATCAATTCATCAAAGGAAAATGGTTTCACCACATAATCATTGGCACCAATGTTCAATCCTTCCACCTTATCGGCAATGGTATCTTTTGCCGTCAGAAAAATAACCGGTGTACTCTTTTCACTTTCCCTGAGTTTTTTTACCGTCTCCAGACCATCCATCACCGGCATCATAATATCCAGAATTGCTGCATCGTAATCAGCTCCTGTCAGATAAGCCAGAGCATCCATGCCGTTAAAGCAGGTATCGACGGTAAACCCCTCTGCCTGCAGTTTCTTAACCATTACTTTATTTAAATCCACATCGTCTTCCGCAATCAATAAACGCATACGCGGTCCTCCTGTTATCTGAATCATAAAATGAGCCATGTGATACCCGACAAATGAGCCTCACGTCGATTTTTCCGTGCTTTGCACTCTCAAAATCGACTCAAACATATTGTACCACAGAAACATTAAAAGAAGATTAGAATACTGT
>JBJELP010000090.1:0-13967 GCA_051879215.1 Lachnospiraceae bacterium | reverse complement strand
CGATGAAGCTATCAAAATGGCAGCACTGGATATGGAACAGGAAGATCCCTGGCGTGTGGGTGTTATGGTGGGATCCGGAATCGGCGGTCTGAAGGAAATCGAAGATGCACAGCAGACTATTCTGAACCGCGGCCCCAGAAGAGTGAATCCCCTGGTTGTTCCCATGATGATCTCCAATATGGCAGCCGGAAATGTGGCAATTGCATTTGGCATGAAAGGGAAATGCATCAGCATGACAACTGCATGTGCCACAGGTACCCATTCCATCGGTGAAGCCATGCGTACCATTCAGTACGGCGAAGCAGATGTGATGCTGGCAGGTGGTACAGAAGGATGTATCACGCCCGTTTCTGTGGCAGGTTTCTCCAGTCTGACAGCACTGACATCCGAAACCGATCCCGCAAAGGCATCCATTCCCTTTGATCAGAACCGCGGCGGTTTTGTTATCGGAGAAGGTGCCGGTGTTCTGGTTCTGGAAGAACTGGAGCACGCAAAGAAAAGAGGAGCAAAGATTCTGGCAGAACTTGGCGGTTACGGTGCAACTTGTGATGCATTTCATATTACTTCCCCTGCAGAAGACGGAAGCGGTGCCGCAAAGGCCATGGAACTGGCCATGCAGGAAGCCGGTGTGAAACCGGAAGAAGTGGACTATATCAATGCCCACGGCACAGGAACCCATCACAATGACCTGTTTGAAACCAAGGCCATTCATCTGGCCCTGGGTGAAGCAGCAGAACAGGTGAAAGTAAGTTCTACCAAATCCATGATCGGTCATCTGCTGGGTGCAGCCGGTGCGGTGGAAATGGTTGCCTGCGTGAAAATGATAGAAGAAGGATACATTCATCCCACCGTGGGAACCACAACACCCGGTGAAGGCTGTGATCTGGATTACGTGCTGGGCAAAGGTGTATCTCAGGATGTGAATGTGGTGATGTCCAATTCCCTTGGATTTGGAGGACACAATGCGACTTTACTGATCAGAAAATATGAGGATTAATCATGCAGTACGATGAAATTGTTGCAATGGTAAAAGAAGTATCAAAACTGGGTGTATCCAGCTTCCAGTTTTCTGAAGGGGATATGCACATTTCCATGGACTTTCCGGTGGAAAAACAGGAACCGGCAGAAGGAATCGTGAGCAGAACCGTTTCTCCTTCCGTAAAACAGGAAGAAACAGCAGCTTCAGAACCGGCTGTGGAGGGAACTGAAATAAAATCCCCTCTGGTGGGAACCTTCTATGCTGCTCCGGAAGAAAACGGAGAGCCCTATGTAAAAGTGGGAGACCAGGTAAAAAAAGGTCAGACTCTCTGTATCGTGGAAGCAATGAAACTGATGAATGAAATTGAAAGCGAAACAGATGGTGTTGTTGCGGAAATCAAAGTAAAAGACAAGCAGACCGTTGAATACGGACAGACACTTTTTGTTATCAGATAATTGTCCGGCACAGTCACAGAAAACGGCATTACCGGATTGCTGTGCGGAACATACCATGAGGAAAGCAGAGGATTATCATATGAAGTTAGGTATTAAGGAAATAGAAGAAATTCTGCCCCACCGTCATCCATTTCTGCTGATTGACAGCATTGAAGAACTGGAACCCGGTGTCAGTGCAGTAGGCTATAAATGCGTGACATTCCGTGAAGATTTCTTCAGAGGTCATTTTCCGCAGGAGCCGGTTATGCCCGGTGTCCTGACCATTGAAGCGCTGGCCCAGGTGGGTGCCGTTGCCATCCTGTCTCTTGAAGAAAATAAAGGAAAGATTGCTTATTTTGGCGGTATCAATAAATGCCGTTTCACCGGAAAAGTTGTTCCCGGTGACAAGATTCGTCTGGAAACCCGGATCATCCGTTCCAAAGGCCCCATGGGTGTGGGAGAAGCCGTTGCCAGTGTGGATGGAAAAGTTGTTGTGAAGGCTGAACTGACCTTTATGGTCGGATAATGTTGGAGATAAAATGCTATGATTCAGAAAATATTGATTGCCAACAGAGGCGAAATTGCGGTCAGAATTATTCGTACCTGCCGCGAAATGGGCATCCGTACCGTTGCCGTTTATTCCGAGGCTGACAAAGATGCACTGCATACACAGCTGGCCGATGAAGCAGTCTGTATCGGACCCGCTTCCGCCAGAGACAGTTACCTGAACATGGAGCAGATCATCAGTGCAACCATGGTAACAGGGGCAGATGCCATTCATCCCGGTTTTGGTTTTCTTTCCGAAAACAGCAAATTTGCAGCTCTTTGTGAAGCATGCCATATCATTTTCATCGGTCCCGAGTCACAGGTAATTGAAAAACTGGGCAACAAAGCCATTGCCAGAAAGACCATGACCGATGCAGGAATTCCTGTCATTCCCGGCAGTGAAGAATCCGTTACCGATGTGGAACGTGCTCTGGAACTGGCAGAAGAAATCGGATATCCTGTTATCGTGAAAGCTGTTCTGGGCGGCGGCGGAAAGGGTATGCGTACCGCTTATTCAAAGGAAGAATTAAGACAGCAGTTCCTTACCGCGCAGAAAGAGTCTGCACAGGCATTTGGTGATGATCATATGTATCTGGAGCATTTTATTGAAAAACCCAAACATATTGAGATTCAGATTCTGGCAGATCAGCATGGAAATGTGGTCCATCTGGGAGAAAGAGACTGTTCCATTCAGAGAAATCATCAGAAGGTGATTGAAGAAGCACCTTCCACTGCTCTGGATGAAGATCTGCGAAAGCGTATGGGAGAAGCAGCTGTAAAAGCAGCAAAGGCAGCGGGATATACCAGTGCCGGAACCATTGAATTTTTACTGTCCGCAGACAGAACCTTTTATTTTATGGAAATGAACACCCGTATTCAGGTGGAACATCCCGTTACGGAATGGGTAACCGGCATGGATCTGGTGAAGGAACAGATCCGTATTGCAGATGGTCAGAAACTGTCTGTTGCACAGGACGATATCCGGATTACCGGGCATGCCATTGAATGCAGAATCAATGCAGAAGATCCTTCCAGAGGATTTCGCCCCTGTCCCGGTATGATTTCCGACATGTATCTGCCGGGCGGATTCGGTGTCCGCATTGACAGTGCTGTTTACAGCGGCTATTCCATTCCTCCCTGGTATGATTCCATGATCGTAAAGCTGATTGTTCATGGCAAAGACCGGCAGGAGGCAATCCGGAGAATGCACAGCGCATTGGGTGAAGTGATTATTGAAGGTGTTACCACCAATCTGGAATTTCTCTATCGGATCATGGAAAGAAAGGATTATCAGGAAGGGGATCTGGACAACGGATGGCTGGAAAGAATCCTGGATGAGCTGAAAGAAGGGTGACATAGAAGATGAATATCAGTGGTATTTTTAAAAAGAATCCGATTCGCAGTGCGGATGCGGAAACGGAACGATATGATGGACACGATGCGGAAGAAACTGCAGTACAGTCATCGGAAGGTCAGAGTCCGGTGAGTCCGGAAATTCCGGATGGACTGATGACCAAGTGTCCCAAATGCAAAAAAACCATTCTTTCCCA
Organism: Lachnospiraceae bacterium; assembly: GCA_051879215.1. GTDB lineage: Bacteria > Bacillota > Clostridia > Lachnospirales > Lachnospiraceae > TWA4. Next base: position 10,458 of record JBJELP010000090.1, on the reverse strand, counting down.
GGATCTGAAAGGCCTGCATTATACCTGTCCCAAATGCGGACATTATCTGCGCATGTATGCCCAGAAACGTCTGAGACTGCTGGCAGATCCCGGCAGCTTTGAAGAATGGGATACCGGACTGACCACGAAAAACCCTCTCCATCTGAAGGAATATCCGGGAAGAGTCCGTTCTCTGCAGGAAAGCACAGGACTGGATGAAGCCGTTATTACAGGAAGAGCTAAAATCAATTCCATGGACACTGTACTGATGGTTATGGACTGCAGATTTCTGACAGCCAGCATGGGACAGGTGGTGGGTGAAAAGATCACCAGAGGAATTGAACGTGCAACGGCTGAAAAACTTCCGGTGATTATTGTATGCTGTTCCGGCGGGGCCAGAATGCAGGAAGGTATGACATCCCTTATGCAGATGGCAAAGACATCGGCGGCTTTGAAACGTCACAGCAATGCCGGTCTGTTATATATTTCTGTTCTGACCGATCCCACAACCGGCGGTGTAACAGCAAGTTTTGCCATGTTGGGAGATATCATTCTGGCGGAACCCCGTGCTCTGATCGGATTTGCAGGCCCCAGAGTCATTGAACAGACCATTGGTCAGAAACTGCCCAAAGGATTTCAGCGTTCCGAATTTCTGCTGGAGCATGGTTTTATAGATGCCATTGTGGAACGGGAGAATATGAAAAACGTTCTGGGCGAAATTCTGTCCCTGCATGCAGCAGGTCTGAATCCGAAGGTACTGAAAAAAGAAGGCGGAAGTGAAGAAGCAATTGCTGACGGATCCGAAACCGACAGGAGCAGAAAGCATCCATTTGATAAAGAACGGGCAAAAGCCAAAACTCCCTGGGAGAGAGTTCAGCTTGCCAGAGCCAAGGATCGTCCTGTGGCGGAAGATTATATCAGCAGGCTTTTCACTGATTTTATTGAATTCCACGGAGACAGGAACTTTGCTGATGATGCAGCAATCTGCAGTGGAATTGCCAGATTCTGCGGTCAGCCGGTAACGGTTATTGCCCAGATGAAGGGACATGATACCAAAGATAACATTCGCAGAAACTTCGGCATGCCGAAGCCGGAAGGCTATCGGAAAGCCATCCGTCTGATGAAGCAGGCAGAAAAATTCCACCGTCCCGTGATCTGTATTGTGGACACTCCCGGAGCATACTGCGGTATGGAAGCAGAAGAACGCGGTCAGGGAGCAGCCATTGCAGAAAGCATTTATGAAATGTCCGGATTGAAAACACCGGTATTGTCGATTCTGATCGGCGAAGGCGGCAGCGGCGGTGCTCTGGCCATGGCAGTATCTGATGAAATCTGGATGATGGAAAATGCAAGTTATTCCATTCTTTCGCCGGAAGGTTTTGCATCCATTCTGTGGAAAGATGCATCTCTGGCAGAAAAAGCGGCAAAATCCATGCAGCTGACCTCCTATGATCTGATGAAAAATGGATTTATTGAAGCAATCATTTCTGAACCGGATCATTATACCTGTGAAGAAATGGATAAGGTTTGTGAGGAACTCCATGCCAGAATTGCAGGATTTCTTCAGGAGAATTGCAGGATTCCATCTGAACAGCTGGTGGAAAAACGTTATAATCGATTCCGGATCTATTAGGAACCGGAATCGTGTTCGCTCTTCAAACCGAATGCGGCATCAAAGCTTTGCAGGCGTCCATTAGATAATAAGAATTTTTACCGTAAAATTGTAATTTTAACAGAATCATATGATATGTTTTTATCTGAATTGCAGTTTTACGGTAATTTTTTACAATATAAACATAGTATTGAAAACTATATAAAACAATGTACAACCTATTAAAACAGGAAATTCTTCACAAGAAAAGGAGACAGAGATATGAAATCAGTTATGTTGGGAAAAAAAGAGCTGCAGATTCCGCTTATTCAGGGGGGGATGGGAATTGGCGTCAGCCGCTGCCGTCTGGCAGGTGCCGTTGCAAAGGAAGGCGGTATGGGTGTGATTTCCACAGCACAGATCGGTTATGATGAACCGGAGTTTTATAAACATCCGGAGGCCTGTAATCTGAAAGTGCTGCCTGACCAGATTCGAAAAGCAAAAGAGATTTCTGAAGGAAAAGGTATGGTTGGCGTGAACATTATGGTTGCCACCAAAGATTACGGTGCATATGTGAAAACTGCATGTGAAGCCGGTGTGGATGCAATCATTTCCGGCGCCGGACTGCCTACGGAACTGCCCCTTTATGCAGAAGGTTATGAAACCGCGCTTGCTCCCATTGTTTCCAGCAGAAAATCGGCAGAAGTAATCCTGAAATACTGGGACAGAAAATATCACCGAACCGCGGATTTTCTGGTCATTGAAGGACCGAAGGCCGGCGGACATCTGGGATTTTCCAGAGAGGATCTGGCAAAGTATAATGATCTGGATTATGATGCAGAAATCTGTTCCATTCTGGAAGCAAAGAAGAATTATGAAGAAAAATATGGTGTAACCATTCCTGTTTTTGTTGCCGGCGGCATTTTTACAGCAGAAGATGTGCAGCATGTTCTGGAATTGGGGGCAGATGGGGTACAGGCAGCAAGCCGTTTTGTTGCCACCGAAGAATGCGATGCCAGTGATGCCTACAAACAGGCTTATGTGAATGCAAAGGAAGAAGATGTTGTGATCATTGACAGTCCTGTGGGAATGCCGGGAAGGGCTATCCGCAATGCATTTATCCGATCCATTGAAGGAAAAAATGAAAAAATCACCCATTGTTTTCAGTGCCTGAAGGCATGCAATCCCGCCAAGGCCCATTACTGTATCACAAAAGCGCTGATTAATGCGGTGGAAGGCAATCTGGACGAAGGATTGATTTTCTGCGGCTCCAGAATCGGTGAAATCCGTGAAATCAGCACTGTGGCTCAGGTTATAAAGGAACTGTTTCACAAATAATAAATAATTATCGTATTTTTTTTGTTACATTGTGCCATTTTGTATTATCCGGATTCGTATATAATAGATATTGACAGGAACGAATGAATTCCATTCTTTTTGTGGGAATAATGACCATATAAGCGGTGGAAGGCAATCTGATAGATGATAGAAGAAACAGAATCGGTTCCTGTGATGAAGGAGTGAACGACAGAATGAACAATGGGAATTATTTGGAATTTGGAGAATTTGATTTTATTACCATAAAAACCGATTCCGGCAGGTATATGGTTGAGGGGCCGGGATATTCAGTGACCATTGGAGATATTCAGGTGTGTCTGGACTGTGACAGTGAACCGGAAAGAATTTCTCTGCGTGCTGATAAAACCCCTGTGGAATGGATCCGGATCCGATGGAATAAACCGATGCCGAAAAAAGTGAAAATCCTTGGAGATGCATGGGAAAGAGGATACGGGGATCTGGAATGGAAGGGATTCTCCGGAAGTCGCTGTATGCCCTGGTATTTTCTGATGTCAACGGATAAAAAACAGTGGGGATACGGTGTGAAAGTCAGACCGTCAGCCATGTGTTACTGGCAGGTGGATTCTGCCGGAATCACTCTGGTTCTGGATGTTCGCTGCGGAGGAGATGGAGTCATACTTGGGGGCAGAAAACTGGAACTGGCCCGGCTGACTGCCATGGAATTGGATACAGAGGATTCTTTTCAGGCAGCGAAAACATTCTGCCGGATCATGTGTGATGACCCGATTCTTCCGGATTTTCCGGTCTACGGCAGCAACAACTGGTATTATGCTTATGGAGACAGTTCTGAAAAGCAAATTCTGGAGGATGCGGATTATCTGCTGGAAATAACCAAAGGTACAGACAATGCACCGTATATGGTTATTGATGATGGCTGGCAGGAGCATCACCGCCTCAATGAATACAATGGCGGTCCCTGGACCTGCGGCAATGAAAAATTTCCGGATATGAAAGGGCTGGCAGAGAAACTGGAAAAAAAGGGAGTCCGTCCCGGTATCTGGATACGGCTTCTGCAAAATGAAAGCCGCACTATTCCGCCGCAGTGGAAACTGGAAAGAAATGGCTGTCTGGATCCCACCCATCCCGGTGCCCTGGCTTACATAAAAGAAGATATTAAGCGGATCTGCGAATGGGGATATACATTGATCAAACATGACTTTTCCACCTATGATCTGTTTGGAAGGTGGGGATTTGAAATGAATCCCCTTGTAACGGAAAACGGATGGCATTTTTATGACCGCAGCAAAACCAGCGCAGAAGTCGTGAAAATTCTGTATCAGGCGATTTATGAAGCCGCTCAGCCATATCATGCACTGATTCTTGGCTGCAATACCATCGGACATCTGGGAGCCGGTCTGATGCAGATGGCCCGTTCCGGTGATGACACCAGTGGACACCACTGGGAAAGAACCCGGTGGATGGGTGTCAACACACTGGCATTCCGTCTGCCGCAGCACAAGACATTTTTCGATATGGATGCAGATTGTGCAGGCATTACAGGAGATATTCCATGGAACCTGAATCGCCGCTGGGCGGATCTGGTGGCTGAAAGCGGAACTCCTCTGTTTGTATCTGCAAGGCCCGGTGTCCTGAATCAGGAAGAAAAGGAAGAACTTCATCAGATCATGCTGAAGGCTTCCCTCCAGAACTGCCATAAAGTACCTGTGGACTGGCAATACAACAACTGCCCGGAAATCTGGGAAGATGAAGCCGGACAGAAACAGTATTACTGGTTTGAAAAAGGCGGTGCTTGTGTGGAAAGCAATGATCAGCTGTATCATGGCTTCCTGCCCATGTGAAAAGGTTTGCCGAAAATATAAATTTCTAATTTACATTTTTTTGCAATCATTTTATAATGAAGAGCAAAGTTCGGCGGGGTTGACGTGCGGTTTCAACTGAATACATGCACGGCGGAGCGGAGATTGCGCATGGATTCCAAAAAGAAAGAGTTTGTTTTGCAAACCGGATCCGGCGCCGGATCTTCGCAGGCGTCGATCTGAATATTGTTGATGGGAAAGGAAATAATGTGATGATTCGAATTGGTATTTTCGGTTATGGAAATCTGGGAAAGGGTGTAGAAGCAGCAGTTGCAAAGAATAAGGATATGGAACTGGCTGCTGTATTTACCAGAAGGGATCCGGCAGCTGTTAAGGTGATGACACCGGATGTTAAGGTGTATCACGAAGAGGCACTGAAGGATATGAAGGATGAAATTGATGTTCTGATTCTCTGCGGCGGCAGTGCAACCGATCTTCCTGTACAGACCCCTGCCTATGCGGCCATGTACAATGTGGTGGACAGTTTTGATACCCATGCACGCATTCCCGAGCATTTTGCCAATGTGGATGCAGCAGCAAAGGAAGCAGGCAAGGTGGCGGTCATTTCCTGCGGATGGGATCCCGGTATGTTCTCTCTGAACCGTTTATATGCAAACTGCATTCTGCCCGACGGACAGGATTATACCTTCTGGGGCAAGGGCGTAAGCCAGGGACATTCGGATGCCGTACGACGTATTGAAGGTGTAAAGGACTGCAGACAGTACACCATCCCTGTGGATGCAGCACTGGAAGCAGTCAGAGCCGGAAAACAGCCGGAACTGACAACCCGTGAAAAGCACACAAGAGAGTGCTTTGTTGTGGCAGAGGAAGGCGCTGATCTGGCAAGAATTGAATCTGAAATTGTAAACATGCCCAATTATTTTGCAGATTACAACACCACTGTTCATTTTATTACTGAGGATGAAATGAAGGCAAACCACAGCGGTCTGCCCCACGGCGGCAATGTGATCCGTACCGGTGTTACCGGCTTCCATAATGAAAACACACATGTAATCGAATACAAACTGACACTGGACTCCAATCCGGAATTCACAGGTTCTGTCATTGCAGCCTATGCCAGAGCAGCAGTACGTATGAACAAAGAAGGCCAGACCGGATGCAAGACCGTATTTGATATTCCTCCTGCATATTTATCCGATTTAAGCGGAGAAGAACTGAGAGCACATCTGCTGTAAGAATTCTCTGTTCCCCCTTTTTTACGGGATGTAAATTGCAATCGTGGGTATACTACGTATTGACGGATGTGAATGACAGTGCTATAACAAACGTAGTTCGAACGAGAGAGAGGGCTACTGCATGGAAATGCAGGAGATTGTTCGATCACATTCAGCGAATACATATGAAAAGAGGGGGAGAAAATGGCATACGATATTTTTAAAGATCTTGCTATCATTATCATTGCAGCGAAATTATTCGGTCTGCTGGCAAATAAGTGCAAAGCACCTCAGGTTGTGGGTCAGATTATTGCCGGTCTGCTGATCGGTCCCAGTGTTCTGGGATGGGTGCAGCAGTCAGATTTTATTCTGGAAGCCGCAGAAATCGGTGTTGTACTGCTGATGTTCTCAGCCGGTCTGGGAACCAATTTGAAGGAACTGAAAGAAACCGGTCCCGTTGCATTTTTACTGGCCTGCTGCGGTGTATTTGTACCTCTGGTGGGTGGTACATTACTGTATATGGGCTTTTACGGTGCATCTCCGTTCGGCACAGAAGGTTTTTATCGTGCGGTATTCATCGGTGTCATCATGACTGCCACCAGCGTCAGCATTACCGTCCAGGCATTGAAGGAACTGGGAAAACTGCAGGGTAAAACCGGAACCACCATACTGGCAGCAGCCATTATCGATGATGTCATCGGTATGGTGGTACTGACCTTTGTAATCGGCTTTAAGAAACCGGATGCAAATCCCGGTAAAGTGGCATTGCTGACACTGGCATTTTTCGTTTTTGCCTTTATTGTGGGAATCATTATGTACAAGATCTTCCAGATCGTGGATGAAAAGTACCCCCATTCCAAGGCAATTTCCATTGCCGGACTGGCACTCTGTTTCGGGCTTTCCTATATTGCAGAGCATTACTTTGGCATCGCGGATATTACCGGTGCCTATGTGGCAGGTATTATCCTCTGTTCCATCAATGATTCCAAATTTATTGCAGATAAGATCGATATCAACTCCTATATGCTGTTTGGTCCGGTATTTTTCGCCAGTATCGGTCTGAAAACCAATATCAGCAACATAACAGCTGAAATCCTTCTGTTCTCCCTTGGATTTGTAGTCGTTGCTCTGATCACCAAGATCATCGGATGCGGATTCATGGCTCGATGCTGCCGTTTCAGTGGTTCCGATTCCCTGAAAATCGGTATCGGCATGATGACCCGAGGTGAAGTGGCACTGATTACTGCACAAAAAGGACTGGCAGCAGGCATGCTGGAACCGGTTTATTTCACATCGGTTATTCTGCTGATCATTGTATCCAGTATTTCCACGCCGATTCTGCTGAAGATGCTGTATGCAAGAGATGAAAAGAAACAGATTGCTTAACCATAATAAGATGATACCAGGGTCAAAAGGTCATGCTGTTCATGCTTGCGTGAAAAAGCATGACTTTGGGACCCGCAAAACATGAGAAAGTAGCCATTTTTCCTGGAAAAATGAGCGGATTTCGAATGTTTTTAGGATTTTGAGAGCGTATTACGCGGAAAAATCCGTAGGTATCAAGGGGGCAAAGTCTTTTGACCCCAACATCATAAGATTATGATACTTGACAGGTCGGATTATTTTAATCCGGCCTTTTTTGTGTGCATATATAAAGCCGGAACAATTGTCCTGTGTTTTTTCAGCGTTGCTTCAGCATATGGTGTTATTCTTTTTTTATTCATCAGTTCTTTTTATATGGGAACTGTCTGAAAAACGAAAAGAAAGGAATAATGCACATGGAACAGTATATATTTTTCAGTGGAGGAGGAATATTATGATATCTGTTAAGCACCTGACAAAATATTACGGCGAACATCTTGCGGTAGATGATATTTCCTTCGATATTTCCGAAGGCCATGTTTATGGTTTCCTCGGTCCCAACGGTGCCGGGAAATCAACCACAATGAACATCATTACCGGATGTCTGTCATCCACAGATGGAAATGTTCTGATTGATGGTCATGATATCTTTGAGGAACCATATGCAGCAAAGAAATTAATTGGTTATCTTCCGGAGCATCCGCCGCTGTATATGAATGAGTCTCCGTTGGAATACTTGAAGTTTGTTGGAGAAGCGAAAGGTCTTCGTGGTGCAGAGTTAATTGCTCAGGTTAATGAGGTGATTGAAAAAACGGGAATTTATAATGTAAAACACCGTCGTATTTCTGCATTATCGAAAGGTTATAAGCAACGAGTCGGAATTGCCCAGGCTTTGCTGGGAAATCCAAAAGTGATTATTCTGGATGAGCCCACAGTTGGTCTTGACCCGATTCAGATTATTGAAATTCGTGATTTAATTACGGAATTAGGAAAAATGCATACGGTTATTTTTTCATCTCATATTCTTTCTGAAGTACAGGCAATCTGTGATCAGATTATCATGATTGCAGGAGGGAAACTGGTTGCTTTCGGTAAACCGGAAGAATTGCAGAATCAGCTTTTTGCACCAAATGAAATTATTCTGACTACTGATGCTGCCGAAAGCGAGATAAAAAGGATTCTTGGCAATATGGAACACATTACAGAAATTTTTGTTGAATCTGCAGAATCGGAATATACAACTGCCCATATTAAATCAGATCATAAAAATATATATGATTTATCTTCCTCCGTTTTCCGTGCATTTGCAGCAAGTGAAAAAATTATTTATGAAATGACACTTAAAAAAGGAAATCTGGAAGATATCTTTATTGAATTATCTGAAAATGCAGATACCGTATCTGCAGAAAAGAATGAAATTGCCATGGATGAAATCGAAATGGATGAAATCGAAATGAATGAAATAACAGACGATGGGAAAGAAGAAAGTGAGGTGGGTGAATCATGATCGCCATTCTGAAACATGAATTGAGAATTTATTTCCACAGTCTTACTGCGTATGTATTTGGAGCTTTTCTGCTGGTATTTGTTGGCATTGGTGCCATGTTATATAATCTGCAGGCTGCTGTAAGTAATTTTGAATTTGTCCTGAGTTTCAGCAGCATGGTGTTTGTGGTGATCGTTCCTATCCTTACTATGCGGGTTATTGCAGAAGAACGCAGGCAGAAGACAGATCAGCTTCTGTATTCATTACCGGTTTCCACAACAAAAGTTATCCTGGGCAAATATCTGGCTCTTTTACTTGTTTATCTGATTCCATTATGTGTAATTGCTGTTTATCCGCTTATTTTTTCGCAATATGGTGATGTATATCTGCTGACTTCTTATGGCAGCCTGATTGCATTTTTTATAATGGGAGCAGCTTTAATTGCAGTGGGAATTTTCGTATCTTCGCTGACAGATAATCAGGGATTTGCAGCAGGAATCGGCATTGCTGCCATTTTATTTAATTATTTCAGTGTCAGTCTGGCAGAATATGTTTCCGCAACTGCCTTTGGCTCTGCAGCAGTGATCTTTGTTTTTGCAGCACTGCTTGGCTGGGTCATTGAGCATCTGACAAAAAATGAAATTCTTGCCTCTGGTGTCAGTCTGGCATTGATGGCAGGTACAATTATTATGTATTTTATTGATGATACAAAGTTTGAAGGTCTTCTGCCCGGTATTATGAAGAAGCTTTCCCTTTTTGACAGACTGGACACTTTTGTGAATGGTGTGTTTGATATGACTGCAGTAATCTATTTCTTATCCGTAATTGCATTTTTTCTTTTTTTATCCGTGCAGTCACTTGAGAAAAGGAGGTACAACTGATGAAAAAGAGAAAACAGACACACAAAAGTCAGTTGGCTTTCAAAGGTGGTTCCTATTCTTTGACCATCACGGCAATTGTTCTGGCAATTTTAATCGTTGTCAATATTTTTGTGTCATCATTGCCGACTGCATTGACCAAATTTGATATCAGTTCCAGTAAGCTGTATTCCATTACAAGCAATACAAAAGTGGTTGTGAATAATCTTCAGCAGGACGTAACCATTTATTGGGTTGTTCAGGCAGATGAAGAGGACGATGTAATAGAAAATCTTCTTGGAAAATATGAAAGCCTTTCAGACCATATTCAGGTTGTAAAGAAAAATCCGGATGTCTTTCCGACATTTGCGGAACAGTATACATCAGAATCTGTTCCAAACAACAGTCTGATTGTGGAATCGGGAGACCGAAGCCGCTATATCAGCTATAATGACATCTATATTTCTGAGTCGAGTATGTATTCTTATTCCTATACAACTTCTTTTGATGGTGAGGGTGCCATCACATCTGCCATTGATTATGTTGTTACAGAAGATCTTCCTCAGCTGTACATTCTGGAAGGTCATGGAGAAGAGGAACTCCCTGAGACATTTGCAGATTCCATCGAAAAAGAAAACATAGTAACCAATAGTTTATCTTTGCCGACTGTTGATGAAATACCGGAAGAAGCAGATGCAATATTGATTTACAATCCGCAGAGTGATATTTCAGAAAAAGAAGCAGATATGCTCAATGAATATGCAGAAAATGGCGGAAAACTCCTTGTGATCGCCGGCCCGGCAGAAAGTGGTACTCTAACAAATCTAAACAG
>JBJELP010000089.1:0-3117 GCA_051879215.1 Lachnospiraceae bacterium | reverse complement strand
GATTTCCTTGAAAACTTCCGGTGATATTATTGAACTGCCGCTTATGACAATAATGCAAACATCGCTTTTCCAAATCCCATCCATAATCGCATCAGCCCAATCCATGTGCTTGACATCCCTGGGCGCAACCCAGCAGGGAATTCCGTTTTCTTCCAACAGCCGGAAGATCATTTGAACTATCGATGCGTCTTTGCTGGAATGACTGATAAAAACAAAATGGTTCATTAATCCTATCTCCTTTTGCACTTTTTTGCAAGATTTTCCTATCTGCATCCAAATTGTATGGATGTTCTTTAGGAATCATCTTCACTTGTATCACCTTACAACAGAGAATAAACCAATATACGCTCTCTCCTGTTATCCCCATCAAACAGATCTTTGCAGTCAATGGAATCAATGCACGTGAGTTCGTCAACGCTCTCCAGATAGCTGCAAAATGCATCCGATGGATAATAGAAAAACATTTTCATATCTCTGGGATAATCGTAATAGGATTCCAGAATCCTCTTCAGAACTGCACGAAGAATTTCAACCGAAAATGGATTAAAAAAATAAAAGCGGTCTGCATTCTTTTCGATTACATACTTCTCTGCAGCCATTAACACAAATTGATTTCGATTTGCAGAAACGGCTGTTTTCTTATTTTCAACTGCTCGCTCATAGACTTTCTGGTTGTAATCGATTCCTATTGCATGACATCGGGTCTGATTTGTCAGAAAAAATCCAACACGACCTTTTCCACATCCATAATCAATGAGAACATTATTTTTTCGAATATATCCGCTGAAAGCCAGACGCTCCAGAACCTGATAAGGGGTTGGCTCATATGGATAATGATAATAATCGGACATGGAATCATCCCGTCCGGATGTCCGGATTTTCAGCATCCGATCCCATTTATCTCCATTTACTTCCATAAACACACCCTTTTTCATAAATATCATCTTAAAATGACTTTACATTAAATCGGAATTTAATGTAAAGTCATTTAATCATAAAAAAATAAATATTTCAACTGGAATTGAGAGCTCAACAATTGGCTTCTAGCACTGTTCAGAATGCTGTAAATGTAAAAACCATCTTTGATGCAGCTGTAACAGGCTGCACCAGAGATGGTGAATATATAATCTTCTATTTCATATAACTGGTCAGGTTCCGGTAATCCAGCAGTTCCTCAAGCCGTTCTTTTGTCAGAAGCTCTCTTTCCAGGATGATTTCCTTCAGCCGGTTCATATCTCCGCCGCATTCCTCCTGCAGTTTTGCCGCCTGGTCGTATCCGATGACCGGGGCCAGTGCTGTCACCAGCACCAGAGAATGCTCCAGATGATTACGGCAGTTTGCTTCATTCACCTTCAGCGTGCGGATGGCTTTTTCCCGGAAAATGCAAATACCGTTTATCAGCAGCTGCAGTGATTCCAGCAGACGGTCTGCAATCAACGGCATAAATGCATTCAACTCCAGCTGTCCGCTGGCAGCACAGAATGTAATGGCTGTGTCATTGGCCATAACCTGAATTGCCACCTGGGTGACCATCTCCGGTATAACCGGATTGACCTTGCCTGGCATAATCGTAGAGCCCTGCTGCATGGGCGCAAGAGTAATCTCAGCCAGTCCCCCACCGGGGCCCATATTCATCAGACGCAGGTCATTTGAAATTTTCATCAGATTCACGGCTACCGATTTCAGAAGACCGGAAACCTCTGTAAAAACATCGTTATTCTGGGTCAGATCCATGGGATATTCTGCAATTGCCAGACCAAATCCTGTCATCTCACGTAAATACTCCATCACGCGGAATGTATATTTCTTCTGGGCATTGCTGCCAGTTCCCACAGCTGTTCCTCCCAGATTCAGCTGACGCAGACGTTCCTCCACCTTGTAAATACGCCACCGGTCCCTGGCAATTGCCTGGGCATAGGCGCCGAACTCCTGTCCCACCGTAATAGGCAGGGCATCCATCAGTTCTGTCCTGCCCAGCTTCAGCACGTGATCGAATTCATTCTCCCTCCGCTGAAGTTCCTCCTGCAGAGCAGACAGCTCATCCGCCAGACGGCGCACCAGACCGATGGCCGCAATACGAAGAGCAGACGGATACACGTCATTGGTGGATTGAGACCGGTTCACATCATCCAGAGGGTTGATAATATGGTATTCCCCCGGCTGGTGGCCGGAAAGCACCAGTGCCAGATTGGCAATTACCTCATTGGCATTCATATTGGTGGAAGTACCTGCTCCGCCCTGAAGATGATTCGTAATAAATGCAGAGTAATCTCTGCTTTCCAGCAGACTGTCACATGCTGCAATAATGGCATCTGTTTTTTCTTTCTCCATAACTTTCAGATCCCTATGTGTCATGGCCGCTGCTTTTTTTATCTGTATGATTGCCGTCAGCAGATCCGGATTGACACCCCGGTCATCCAATGCAAAGTTCTCTGCTGCTCTGGCTGTATTAATACCATATAAAGCATCTTTCGGTACTGACATGGATCCCAGCTTATCCTGTTCCATTCGCCATGCCTGATTTTCTGTCCCGTTCATATCGATTCCTTTCCTGTATACAGATAATGTTGTGCCTTTCCGTCTGTCCTGAAACCCTGATCCCTGCCTCCGGAATCCTATCAACCATCTAAAACAGCAGGCTCAGTCCGCATCATCCATCCACCGGCACTATCAATCTTCATCATCCAGACACATGGCAATAGCCGGGAAGGGCTCAAGGCTCCGTCTCAGAATTCCCTGCATCCAGGCAATCAGAATTCCGTAATTGGTAATCGGCACATTCTGTCTTGCCGCCATACGGATCCGATGCTTCATTTCTTTTTCATTTAAGGTGCAGCCGCCGCAATGAACGATCAGGCTGTATTTTTCCAGGTCATCCGGAAATGTTCCGCCGCTGGTAAATTCAAACTCCAGCTGCTTTCCGGTATTCTGACGAATCCATCTGGGAATCTTCACCGTACCGATATCATCACATTGTCTGTGGTGCGTGCATCCTTCGGAAATCAGAACCGTATCTCCATCTTTCAGCCGTTCCATGGCTTTTACGCCCTTTACCAGCTCCTCCAGATTACCTTTATGGCGGGCAAATAAAATAGAAAATGAACTCAGCACCACATC
>JBJELP010000088.1:0-44937 GCA_051879215.1 Lachnospiraceae bacterium | reverse complement strand
TAACACATTTGGAAGAGGATTGATATGGGATTCAAGTTTTGACACCCAAACCATAATTTGAACAATAAAAAGAACAGGAGAAATACGATGATTATCGTTCGTAGTGGAGGAGATATCGCAACCGGTACGATTCACCGTCTGCATCAGAGTGGGTATCGTGTACTGGTTTTAGAGTGCAAAATGCCTACGGCCATCCGAAGACAGGTTTCTTTTTGTGAAGCTGTCTATCAGGGCCGGGCGGAAGTAGAAGGTGTGACCTGTCAGAAAATAGATTCCATCGATGAAATACAGAGGGTGTGGGACCGGAATGAGGTTCCGCTGCTGGTGGATCCGGAAGGGGCTTCCATTTCACAGCTGAAACCGGAGGCTGTGATCGATGGAATTCTGGCAAAGCGTAATCTGGGGACATCCAGATCGATGGCTCCTCTCACTATGGCTCTTGGACCTGGTTTTTCTGCAGGTAAAGATGTGGATTATGTGATTGAGACCAACAGAGGACATCGGCTGGGCAGGATCATCTGTGAAGGACCTGCCATGGCGAATACCGGAATACCCGGTCTGGTAAAAGGATATGGAAAAGAACGGGTGATTCATGCACCGGCAGATGGTGTGATTCATCTGGTTTCCGATATCGGGGAACTGGTGGAGAAGGATCAGGTTATGGCATGGATCGGAACGGTTCCGGTGAAAGCCACCCTGACAGGGATTCTGCGGGGAATGATCCGGGATGGTTTTCAGGTTCGGAAAGGGCTGAAAATTGCCGATATTGATCCCAGAACAGAGGAGCTGGAAAACTGCTGGCTGATTTCAGATAAAGCACGGTGTATAGCAGGAAGTGTACTGGAGGTTCTGCTTCGGAACCGGATTTATCCGGGCAATGGATTTGGAAGACTGGAGGGTATTTATGGATCAGAGAGAAGGCATAATTTGTCAGAAAGAACTGTACAGTAAACTGGCTGTCAGAAATCAGAATCAGAATTGTATTATGGCAACGGTTGTGGAAGGTTCCGGTAAAGGCAGTAAAATGCTGATTCAGGAACAGAAACCCGTATGGACATACGGAAACGGACTGGACTCTCTGGTCGATGAACTGAGTCACGTTTCGGAAAGCGGTCTGATTTCTCTGGAAAATCAGGAGATTTTCTGTGAAAAGATCGGAACTGAAAAAACGCTGGTAATCTGCGGTGCGGGTCATGTATCCATACCGATTATCGAGTTTGGCCGGAAAACAGGATTTCATGTGATCGTGATCGAAGATCGAATCCGCTTCGCAGATCAGGCACGGAGAGCAGGGGCGGATCAGGTGATCTGTGATAATTTTGCAGATGGAATGAGCCGGATCCCTGGAAGCCCCGATACCTATTTCGTAATCGTTACCAGAGGCCATTCTTTTGACACGGTCTGCCTCAGGATGGCACTTCGGAAACAAAATGCTTATATCGGCATGATGGGAAGCAGAAAACGTGTGGGTATCGTTCTGGATATGCTGGAACAGGAAGGTTTTTCCAGAAATCTGCTGGAACAGGTCCACGCACCCATCGGTCTGTCCATCGGAGCGGAAACCCCGGAAGAAATTGCAGTTTCCATTATTGCAGAGTTAATACAGGTGAAAAACCAGATGCGAAAGATCAGTAATTATGAGAAGGAAATGATGAGGTATCTGACCGGAGAGGTGATGGAAAAGGTACCGAAAGTGCTCACTACCATCATTTCCAGACATGGTTCCGCACCCAGAGAAATCGGAACGAAAATGCTGGTTCTGGAAAACGGAGATATTGTCGGTACCATCGGCGGCGGTTGTGCAGAAAGCAGAATCATCACTGCTGCACGGAGAATGCTTCGCTGCACGGAGGATATGCAGCAGCGTTTTGAGGTGGATATGAGCGGTGAGGAAGCAGCGGATGCCGGTATGGTCTGCGGCGGAAAGATCGAAGTACTGTTGGAAAGAATCACGTAACAGGATAGAATACGTGAAAGATTTATAAAGGAGTTAAAGATATGACAGAGAAAGAATCCCGATTCAAACGGACGTCAATATTTGAATTGGATGGTATTCCCGAAATGGAAGAGGCAATCCCCCTTGCCTTACAGCACGTTGTAGCAATGATTGTCGGCTGTGTGACACCGGCCATCATCGTAGCCGGTGTGGCCGGGCTGAAAACACCGGACCGGGTTATGCTGATCCAGTCTGCATTAATGGTTTCAGCACTTTCCACCTTTTTGCAGCTGTTTCCCATTGGCAAAAAGGGCGGATTTCGTCTGGGTTCCGGTCTTCCGGTAATCATGGGTGTCAGCTTTGCCTATGTTGCCAGTATGCAGGCCATTGCATCTGATTTCGGCATCGCTGCCATTTTCGGTGCACAGATCGTAGGTGGTATCATCGCAACGGTAATCGGATTTTTTATTGATAAAATCCGTAAAGTATTTCCTCCGCTGGTAACCGGAACTGTTGTGTTTACCATCGGTTTATCCTTATATCCCACTGCTGTCAATTACATGGCAGGCGGTGCTGCCAACCCGGATTACGGCAGCTGGCAGAACTGGCTGGTTGCCATACTGACACTGGCCATTGTAACCATATTAAATCACTTTACAAAAGGATTTACCAAGCTGGCATCTATCCTGCTTGGTATTATCGGCGGATATATCATTGCCTTTTTCTTCGGCATGGTGGATCTGAAGCCGGTACTGGATGCTGCATTTTTCCAGGCACCGAAGATCATGCACTTCGGTATTCAGTTTGAGCCTTCATCCTGTATTGCCATCGGTCTTCTGTTTGCCATCAATGCCATTCAGGCCATCGGTGACTTTACTGCGACAACCACAGGCAGTATGGACAGAGAACCCACCGATAATGAACTGAAGGGTGCCATTGTGGGTTACGGTCTGACCAATATTCTGGGCAGCTTCCTGGGGGGTCTTCCCACAGCATCTTACAGCCAGAACGTTGGTATTGTGACCACCACAAAGGTTATTAACCGTGTGTGTCTCGGTCTGGCAGCAGGAATTCTGCTGATTGCAGGTCTGGTACCGAAATTTTCAGCAATCCTGACCACCATTCCCCAGTGTGTACTGGGCGGTGCCACCATTTCTGTATTTGCATCCATTGCCATGACCGGTATTAAACTGATTACTTCTCAGGAAATGAATTACAGAAATACATCTGTTGTCGGTCTGTCTGTTTCCCTTGGTGTTGGTATTACACAGGCAGCTGCATCTTTAGGTCAGTTCCCGGCATGGGCAACCACCATTTTCGGTAAGTCTCCCGTTGTTATTGCAACAATCGTGGCTGTATTCCTGAATCTGGTATTGCCGAAACCGAAGGATGCAGAGTAAATGGATTGAAGAAAGCGAATTGGATCAGAAGTTTCGATTTCTGATCGGACAGAAAAGAAACCGGGGCTTGCTTCGGTTTCTTTTTTCAGTTGTGCGCCATGGGCGCGTTCTAATGGAGGATATGGAGGATTCAGAAAGAAAATGGTAAATGCAGTGGAATTGACAGAAAAACTCATTGCAATTGACAGTACCAACCCGGGGGCAGGGGAGCAGGGGATGCAGCTGTTTCTGCAGAAGCTGTTCCGGGAAGAAGCAGGCAATCAGGTGTCTGTCCGGACGGAAGAAGTGCTTCCGGGCAGATGCAATGTAATGGCAGAGCTTCCGGGAAATCCGGATCTTCCGGAGCTGGTATTTATCTGCCATATGGATACGGTGACCGTTGGAAGCGGATGGACCAGAGATCCCTTTGCTGCAGAAAGGAAAGATGGAAAAATTTACGGAAGAGGTTCCTGCGATATGAAATCCGGCATGGCATGTGCCCTTTCTGCTTTTTTTCACGCATTGAATCAGCAGAACCGGGCAGAAAAATCCCACAGCAGAACGCTGAAATTCATTGCCACGGTGGATGAAGAGGGAGAGATGCATGGAGTGGAAAAGGCCATTGCCTCCGGCTGGGTTTCTTCGGAAAGTATGGTGCTTGACATGGAACCCACCAATGGGCAGATTCAGATGGCACATAAGGGAAGAACATGGTTTGAACTGGAATTTGATGGAATTACGGCCCATGCCAGCAATCCCTGGAAAGGGGCCGATGCGGTGGCCGCCATGGCTGAGGCCATCTGCTGTCTGCGGAAGGCATTTCAGAATCTGCCGGCACATCCGGAACTGGGAAAATCAACGGTGACATTCGGTATGGTTCAGGGGGGCTATCAACCCTATGTGGTACCAGACCACAGTATATTATCCATTGATATGCGGCTGGTTCCGCCCTGCAGCACGGAGAAAGCCATGGAGCTGGTTCAGAATGCAATTCATCATGCGGAGAAGGCAGTGCCTGGGGTCAGAGGACATTATCGCATCACAGGCGATCGCCCCTGTATAGAAAGCAATCCCGATTCCATGCTGATGAAGTATCTGAAAGAAAGCTGTCTGGATGTCATCGGTGTACCGGTCTCGGTGGGGACATTTAACGGCTACACCGACACAGCCGTCATTGCAGGAAAATTGTTGAATCACGAATGCATGTCCTATGGTCCGGGAAATCTGGAACTGGCACATAAACCGGATGAATACGTGGAAATTGCGGATATCATCCGATGCGAAAAGGTATTGAAGAATCTTGTTGAAAGAGTTTGAGTCGATTTTGAGAGTGTAAAGCACGGAAAAATCGACGTGAGGCTCATTTGTCGGGTAACACAGAATGTGGTATCGAGTATAGGAAAAAGGAAAAAGAGATGAAAAGATTATATTTGGATGGAAATGACAGCAATACTGTAAAAATCAGTAAAATGCTGAATAAATTTGCGGGGAAGGTCCATGTATGCGCACCGGGTACCTGCCCCCTTACCATGCAGCTGGCACTGCTGCAGATGTCCAGAAGCCAGTCCTGCGGAAAATGCGTTCCCTGCAGAAACGGAATGCCCCAGCTGGTACAGCTGATGAGTGACATTGTAAATTTCAGAGGGACCATGTCTTCTTTTATGGAAATGAAAAAACTGGCGGAACTGCTCCGGGACAGTGCTGACTGCGCCATTGGATATGAAACAGCCAATGAACTGCTGGAAAGTATGGAACTGTTTAAAGACGATTACATGGAACATATTGTAAACGGAAACTGTATTGAAAGATCGGGACAGAAGGTTCCCTGTATGACCTTGTGTCCTGCCCATGTGGATATTCCCGGATATATTGCCCATGTGAATAACGGGGATTATGGCGAAGCGGTCAGACTGATCCGTAAGGACAATCCATTCCCCACTGCCTGTGCCATGGTATGTGAACATCCCTGTGAAGAACGATGCAGAAGAAACCTGATCGATGGACCGGTGAATATACGGGGAATCAAAAAATATGCGGTGGACAATGCAGCGGCAGATCAGGTGGAAGTACCGGAGAAACTTCCTCCCACAGGAAAAAAGGTTGCCGTCATCGGCGGCGGCCCCAGCGGAATGACCGCTGCGTATTTCCTGGCTTTGCTGGGCCATGAAGTTACCGTATTTGAAGCAAAGGAACGGCTGGGCGGTATGCTGATGTATGGAATTCCCAATTACCGGTTCCCCAAGGATCGTCTGGATGAGGATATCAGAGCGATTCTTTCCGTGGGGAATATTACGGTACGATACAATACCTGCATCGGAAAAGATATTTCCGTTCAGGAGATCCGGGAACAGTTTGATGCCATGTATGTGGCCATCGGCGCGCAGACCGGAAAGAAACTGCGTCTGGATGGGGTGGATGCGGACAACGTATTTTCAGCCGTTGAAATGCTGGATGCCATCGGTCATGACCGGAAACCGGACTATACCGGAAAAACCGTTGCTGTCATCGGCGGCGGCAATGTGGCCATGGATGCGGCCAGAAGTGCCCTTCGGTGCGGAGCGGATGAGGTAAAGATTGTATATCGTAGACGTCAGGAAGACATGACCGCTCTTGACAGTGAAATCGAATCTGCCGTGGCAGAGGGAATCGAACTGCTGGTACTGCAGGCGCCGGAAAGTATTGAAAAGGATTCCGAAGGAAAATGTGCAGCCTTATGGGTGCAGCCGCAGATGATCGGCCCCTATGACCGTGCCGGCAGACCGGCTCCCATGAATGCACCCTCCAGAGATAGGGAACGAATCGCCTGTGATGTGGTTCTGATTGCAGTGGGACAGGATATTGTCAGCGCACCATTCGAGGAATTCGGTATTCCGGCAAAGAGAAATGTTCTGCAGGCCGGACTGGATACGGCAGTGGAAAATCTGCCGGGTGTATTTGTGGGCGGTGACTGTGCAACAGGCCCTTCCACAGCAATACGTGCCATTGCAGCCGGAAAGGTTGCCGCACATAACATTCATGCCTATCTGGGATGCAGCACCAGACTGGACTGCGGAGTCCATGCACCGGCAGCCAGAGCCAACAATACCATGCCCACTGGCCGTGTGAATATTGCAGAAAGGCCTGCGGGAATCCGTAAAAAGGATTTTGACCATGTGGAATGCTCCATGACCCATGAAGAAGCCATGCAGGAATCCGGCAGATGTCTCCGATGCGACGTTTTTGGATGCGGCAATATGATTGGCGGAAAACCCGAATAATTTGCCGGAAGCGGACTTTCTGAAAAAAAATTCTGAAATAGTGATAACATAATTGCAAACGGATTTTCAAATTGATATAATATAAGTTGATAAATCCGTTGTATCATAATATGGTTATTCTTATACAGAAATGCAAAGAGGTTATATGGAAGCAGAGGAACGTATTTTAAAAGCCGCATTGAAGGTTGTCAATGAGGTAACAATTAATGGAACCAGAATGCATCTGATTGCAGAAAAGGCAGGCATGGTGCAGTCCAATATTCATTATTACTACAAAACCAAGGGACTGTTGATGGAGGGGTTGCTGAAATATATCCTGGATGAGTTCCATCAGTTTCAGAAAAAACACAAGGTTTCCAGTGAGGAAACGCTGGAAAGTCAGCTTCATGTTTACTTCGAACAGAAGAAACATTTCTTATCCAAGAAAAAAGAGTATGATTATGCCGAACTGAACTTTATCGTACAATCCAAGATTGATAAAAACGTAAGAGCACAGTTTGAAGAAGCCTATACCGAATGGCGGGACAATATCCGGGAAGTCATCATCAGATATTGTCCGGAAATCGATGAAGAAAACAAGGAAATGATTCCCTATCTTGCCGTATCACTTCTGGAAGGTGCCACCATTCAGGTGCTGTTGGATCAGAAAGGATTTGACATTGACGGGTATTTTGCCATGGCAGAAGAAATGGTTCTGAATCAGATCCGGGCGGCGGTGAAGAAACAGTCGGAATCTAAATAGGATTCTCCCACTTCACACGACAATTCCACGCGGACATAAACACCGCAAGTCGCACTCCGTTAATCTTACCGAGCGTGGATTGAAACAACAACAGTTATGCTTATTGAAACTCTGCGTATGGCGAAAGTTAAAAGAAATTGGAGGGTGTCGTATGACACCCTCTTTTACTTTTTAATCATTTTGGATATTTCTTTTCTTCATCCTGCTCTTTTATCCAAACCAACGATCACTTGTAAGCAGCTCTGTTTCTTTTTGGATATGCTGGACTTGTTTCAGCTTCTTTTAGCCAATTTTCTTTCTCCGGAATCGATTTTTTAGTATTTTTTCCCTGATTTCTTATTTTTTTGGATATTCCGGCATTTTATCCGGCTATCTTGACCAATTCTGGCTTCTGTATCGATGATGTTCCGGGACTTTTGGATTTTTCCGGATCATTTCAGCTGTTTTTATCCATTTTTCAGATTTTCAGAATTGGATGTTCGCACGAACGAATTGCTTGTTCTACTGTTTCCCGATAGATGGCTGTTATATGACCATAGGTGGTATATAGTGAAAAGACAGCAAATCATGGAACCGAGCTTTCACTCTGTAATATTTTTCGGGAGAGTTCCCCTATTATCCCGGATATCGCTTGTATCGTCTTTTCGTTTAATCTTGAATAATTGACAATAAATAGATTTTTTTCGTGTATTTCTCCAGATAAATAATAGTCAGCTAGTGAATTGATTTTGACACCATGATCCAACAGCATTTTCTGAAGAGTTTCCAATTGTACCCCTTCGTTTACTTTTAACAGAAAATGAAGACCCGAATCATTCTCAATGATTGAACAGAAATTCCCCAATTCACTATTTAGAATGACTTCAATCATATGTTTCCTTTGCCGCATGTAAAAGAGACGCATCCGATTGATGTGTTTCTCAAAATACCCCTGCCTTATAAATTCTGCCAATGTGTACTGTTCAAAGTTGGAAACAGTACAGGCATAAAAGGACATGGTTTCATAAAATTGGTTTGCCAAATGAACCGGTAAAACCATATAACTAATACGTATTGTTGGCGATAGCGATTTAGAAAATGTGTTAATATAAATTACTTTTTCGCATCCATCAATGGAAAAAAGAGTCGGTATTGGTTTCCCTTCTGCGCGAAACTCACTGTCATAATCGTCTTCTATGATGTATCTTCTTCCGTTTTCATTTGCCCATGCCAGAATTTCATACCTTCTGCTTGCAGGCATCGTAATACCTGTTGGGAAATGGTGATTTGGACATATATGAGCTACATCAGCTTCGACCCTGTTCAGTTCGGATACTGTGACTCCCTTGCTGTCCATTGAAGCAAATCTGCACTCTATTTCTTTTTGATTATAGATTTTCACCAGCTTCTTGTATCCGGGATTTTCTATTGCATATGTTTTCTCCCGCCCTAAAAGCTGGGTTATGATTCCGTATAAATACTCTGTTCCTGCCCCAACAATGATCTGATCCGGATCAACAATCATTCCGCGGAAGGAACACAAGTGATTTGCGATTGCTTCCCGCAGTTCTCTGACGCCGCCTGAAGGGGCAATTCTCATTAACTCGTCTTTTCGGTTTGATATGACATTTCTTGAAACCTTTGCCCATACTGAAAATGGAAAGTTATCAGGATCGGTTCCATTATTTGAAAGATCATAAATAACTTCTTCTTGTTCCTTTGGTACATGAATATCATAAGAAACCCCTGTCTTTATGATCGGAGAAATTGTTCCTGAAATATCTGAAACATAATAGCCGCGTTTGGGCAGGGTATAAATGTATCCTTCACTCGCTAACTGGTCATAAGCATTTTGAATCGTAATGGTACTAATACCGTTATTTTTTGCAAAGGTCCTTTTGGACGGCAGCTTTTCTCCAGATTTTAGTTTTCCGGAGATAATATCCTGTTTCAGACAGTTATACACGAATAAGTACAGCGGACCTTCCAAATTTCGGAAATCATAAGTAAGCATAAAATCAGCCCCAATCTGGAATGTTAAAATATATCTTTTTGAGTATTTTGTTATAGTCAGTTTTATTATATGATTGGATGCAGAAAAAATCAAGGATGAATAAAGCCTATCTGATAGATAGACTTCACCCGGAAATATAAGGAAATAGGAGGTTTCTATCGATGGATCAGACACAATATGAACTCAATAAAGGATTGGCTCAGATGCTAAAGGGCGGCGTAATCATGGACGTTACCACCCCGGAACAGGCGAAGATTGCGGAAGCTGCCGGTGCATGTGCTGTCATGGCATTGGAAAGAATTCCTGCAGATATCCGTGCAGCAGGCGGTATCTCAAGAATGAGCGATCCAAAAATGATTAAGGGAATTCAGGAGGCTGTAAGCATTCCTGTTATGGCAAAGTGCCGAATTGGTCATTTTGTAGAAGCACAGATTTTGGAGGCTATCGAGATCGATTATATTGATGAATCGGAGGTATTGTCTCCTGCCGATGATATTTACCATATTGACAAGACACAATTCAAAGTTCCTTTTGTGTGCGGCGCCCGTGATCTGGGAGAAGCACTTCGGCGTATTCAGGAGGGAGCATCTATGATCCGCACGAAGGGTGAGCCCGGAACCGGTGATATAGTACAGGCGGTTCGACACATGAGAAAAATGAACGCTGGAATCAGAAAGGTTGTCTCCCTTAGCCAGGATGAACTTTTTGAGGAGGCAAAACAGCTGCAAGTTCCGTATAATCTGCTTTTATACGTCCACGATCATGGAAAACTGCCGGTAGTCAATTTTGCAGCAGGTGGTGTTGCAACTCCTGCGGATGCGGCTTTGATGATGCAGCTTGGTGCAGAAGGAGTATTTGTGGGAAGCGGCATCTTTAAGTCAGGTGATCCCGTAAAAAGAGCAGCTGCTATTGTGCAGGCCGTAACAAATTATCAGGATGCAAAACTGATTGCAGAATTGTCAGAAAACCTTGGTGAGGCAATGGTTGGAATCAATCCTGCAGAAATCAAGATTATCATGGAAGAAAGAGGACAATAATGCGCATAGGTATACTTGCTGTTCAGGGTGCTTTCGCAGAACATGAAAGTATCCTGAAAAGATTGGGTGCGGACTGTGTTGAGATTCGTCAACGAAAAGATTTTAGAGACATTGACGGTTTGATTTTGCCGGGTGGTGAAAGCACTGTACAGGGGCAGCTGCTTAAAAAACTTGGGCTGTTTGATGACATCCAGACAGCTATTTCAAATGGACTGCCGGTATTGGCAACCTGCGCGGGTTTAATTTTGTTGGCACAGAAACTGGAACAGGATGATACGGTCCATTTTGGAACACTTCCGGTTGTGGTTAAGCGCAATGCTTACGGAAGACAGCTTGGCAGTTTTGAAATTCTTTCATCAGTCGGGGATATTATGGACTTCCCGTTGGTTTTCATCCGTGCTCC
Source organism: Lachnospiraceae bacterium (assembly GCA_051879215.1). Taxonomy (GTDB): domain Bacteria; phylum Bacillota; class Clostridia; order Lachnospirales; family Lachnospiraceae; genus TWA4. Next base: position 34,190 of record JBJELP010000088.1, on the reverse strand, counting down.
TTATATTACGTCGGTTAATTCCAATGTAAATATTCTTTCAACTGTAGATGGTCACATAGTCGGTGTACAATATAAAAATCAGATTGGACTTGCATTTCATCCTGAGATGACAACTGACAGCAGAATACATGAAAAATTTCTTCAATTGATTTGCAAGAAGAGGGTAACAACTGAATTCAGGTGAAAAAATAAATTCTATAAACCTATTGACAAAGTAGGGAAATAGGTTTATAGTAATGACATCGAATTTGAGCAACCAAACAGGAAAGGAGAGGAATGCAATGTATAGAACAAATACTTCTTGTGAATTTGTCATGTGTTGTTGTCGAATGTTGTTCTCCCGGGCATATCCATGTGGCCAGGTGCATTCGTCTGCTTTGTACTGCACCGATGCATGATGTTTCACGATTCATGTGAAATGTGATAAGTGCCATTTGCCCGGGAGCTTGCTGGAAGCCCCGGTTTTTTTGTGCTCAGATTCCTTACATGGTTCGAACTGGTCGGATGAAAAATATGAAAAGAGGTAGAAATTATGAAAAAGTACTTGAAAAGAATTGGAGCTGCGCTCCTTGGTTTGACACTTGCAACTTCTTCTCTTGCAGGCTGCGGAGCAAAGAAGGATACGGAATCTCCGAAGGATAATTCCTCTGAAAATGTGGTCTATCGTACTGTCGATGAGATCAAAGAAAGCGGTGAGATCAACATAGGCGTGTTCTCCGATAAGAGCCCATTCGGTTATGTTGATGAAAACGGTGAATATCAGGGCTATGATGTCTACTTTGGTAATCGTATCGGTGAAGATCTGGGTGTAAAAATCAACTACATATCAACCGAAGCGGCAAATCGTATTGAATATCTTCAGACCGGAAAGGTGGATATTATTCTGGCAAATTTCACGGTAACTGAAGAACGTGCAGAGGAAGTTGACTTTGCTCTTCCTTACATGAATGTTGCTCTTGGTGTTGTTTCTCCGGATAATGCAGTGATTACCAGCCTTGACGGAATCGGCGCAGATGATGAAGTGATTGTAATCTCCGGAACAACTGCAGAAACCTATCTGGAAAAAAATTATCCGGATATCAAGCTGCAGAAGTATGATGCTTATGCTGAAGCAAAAACCGCATTTGAAAATGGTAATGGCGTTGCATGGGCAAACGACAATACCGAAGTTATTGCATTTGCCATTGAAAATCCCGGTTATACCGTCGGAATTCCTTCTCTTGGCAGTGCCGATACCATTGCTCCTGCAGTTACCAAAGGAAATGAAAGCCTGCTGAAATGGTTGAATGATGAAATTGTCGCTCTTGGTGAAGAAAACTTCTTCCATGCAGATTACGAAGCAACCTTACTTGATACTTACGGAAAAGAATATGAAGATACCCTGGTTGTAGAAGGCGGCGCTGCAGCAGCTGCACCGGCAGAAAGCAAAGGAACAATTACAGTAGCAGCATCACCGACTCCACATGCTGAAATTCTGGCACAGGCTGCAAAGATTCTGGCTGCGCAGGGATGGACACTTGAAGTTACCGAGTTTGAAGATTACGTTCAGCCTAATCTTGTAGTGGACGGCGGAGACATCGATGCAAACTATTTCCAGCATGTTCCCTATCTTGACAATTTCAATGAAGAGAATGGTACTTCTCTTGTTTCTGTTGCAGGAATCCACTACGAACCCTTCGGTATTTATCCGGGAACAAAATCAGATCTTTCAGAGCTTGGTGACGGTGATGTAATCGCAGTACCGAACGATACAACCAATGAAGCAAGAGCACTTCTTCTGCTGCAGGATAATGGAATCATTAAACTGAAAGATGGTGCAGGTCTTTTGGCAACCGTAAAAGATATCGAAGAGAACCCGAAAAATATCAAGATTCAGGAGCTTGAAGCTGCTCAGGTATCCAGAGTGAAAGATGAGGTTGCCTTTGTAGTATTAAACGGCAACTATGCTCTTGAAGCCGGCTTCTCGGTTGCTCATGATGCAGTTGCATATGAAAAAAGCGATTCTGTTGCAGCACAGACATACGTGAATGTACTTGTTGTAAAAGAAGGAAACGAGAATAATGAAGGCATTCAGGCACTTGCTGAAGTATTGAAATCCGATGAAATCAAACAGTATATTACCAATACTTATGATGGAGCGGTTGTTCCTTTTGAAGATTAAGTAATCGGGGTGGGCAGTGTATGTACAGACACTGCTCACTTTTTTTGCGAAAGACAGGAATTATGGTATGAAGGAAAAGTATATTGTATTAAACAACCTTTCCAAGCAGTACTCTGCAAAAAACGGAACGGTGGAAGCTTTAAAAAATGTGTCTCTGACCATTTCTCAAAATGAGATTTTTGGTGTGATCGGACTTTCCGGAGCCGGGAAAAGCACACTGGTACGATGTATCAATCTTCTGGAGCGTCCGGACAGCGGCGAAGTCATAATCGATGGTGAGAATCTCCTTACCCTTGACAGGGAACAGCTGCGTCTGCGCCGTCAGAAAATCGGCATGATCTTTCAGCATTTTAATCTGCTGGAGCAGCAGACGGTGTTGAACAATGTGTGTTTTCCTTTGGAAATACGCGGAATCTCGAAAACAGAACGCCGAAAGAAAGCAATGGAATTGCTTGAGAAAGTAGGATTGGCAGAAAAAGCGGAATCGTATCCGTCTCAGCTGTCAGGCGGACAAAAGCAGCGTGTTGCAATCGCAAGAGTTCTGGCAAATGAACCGGATATTCTGCTTTGTGACGAAGCAACGAGTGCACTTGATCCGGAAACAACAAAAACAATCCTCGGGCTTTTGAAAACAATTCATGACACGATGGGAATTACGGTGGTCATCATTACGCATGAAATGAAAGTGATCCAGGAAATCTGCACAAGTGTTGCTGTTCTCGAAAATGGTGAAGTACAGGAAGTAAGCAGCGTTTCAGAACTCTTTGCGAATCCGAAGTCAAAAGCGGCGAAACGGCTTTTGCTGCTTGATAGAAAGGAGGAAGATTATGTGGGATAGTACGATGACTGTTATGATGCTGGAAGGTATCCGGGACACTTTCTATATGACGCTGGTTTCGACCTTTTTCGGATATGTGATAGGTCTCCCCCTCGGCATTGCACTTACGCTTACAGATAAAAACGGTCTTCATGAAAACCAGACGATTTATCGAATCCTTGATGTGATCATCAATATCACCAGAAGTATCCCTTTTTTGATTTTGCTGATTGTTGTAATGCCATTAACAAAGCTTCTGGTGGGAAAAAGTTATGGATCAACTGCAACGATTGTGCCTCTTACCCTTGCAGCCGCTCCTTTCATCGGGCGTATGGTTGAATCCTCTCTGAAAGAAGTGAGCAAAGGCGTCATTGAGGCCGCAGTCAGCATGGGAGCAAAAACAAGAACAATCGTTATTAAGGTTTTAATCGGTGAAGCGCGGACCTCTCTTCTCGTAGGCGTGACAATCGTACTTGGCACGATACTTGGATATTCCGCCATGGCGGGTGTGGTCGGCGGAGGCGGACTCGGTGACATTGCGATTCGCTATGGCTATTACCGATATGACACGGTGGTAATGCTGATTACATTGGTGTTTATTGTTGCCATTGTTCAGCTGATGCAGTATATCGGGACGCTTCTCGCGAAACGAATGGATCACAGATGTAATGAGTAAAATAACCGGTCTGGAAATGATGACCTTTGAATACGAAGACGATACCTATGGGAAAAAGTATTGCAGAAACCACAGGAATTATGGTATTGATTTATGGAGGAAACATGCCTCACGCTAATTGACAAACTGTTTCATGCAGTTATTTAGTGGAAACCATAGATTGAAATAAGGAGAATCAGTATGCCATATCTGGGGTTTAAATGGAATCAGGAGCAGTGTATTGGCTGTAATGCCTGTCAGGTTGCCTGCAAGGATAAATACAATCTGGAAGCCGGGTGTTTCTTCCGCCGGGCAGATACCATCGAAGTGGAGGAAAACGGTGTGAAACGATGGAAGCATCTTTCTGTATCCTGCCATCACTGTCCGGATGCTGCCTGTATGAAAGCCTGTCCCACCGATTCCATCTGCCGTACGGAGGAAGGTCTGGTGGTGGTCCGGCAGAGCAGCTGTGTGGGCTGTGGGAAATGTGTTCGTGCCTGTGAACAGGGAGCGATTTTCCTGAGCAGAAGGACAAAGAAAGCAGCCAAATGCGATGGATGTGTGGATTTGCTTCATCAGGGGAAATTACCAGCCTGCGTCAGTGCCTGTCCCACCCATTGTCTGGAGCTGGGAGAGCATGATTATGCGCAGTCTCCTGAAATACTGAAAGGATTTTGTATCAATCCAATATCGAAAACAGTGGAAAAAAAGGAAGTACTGACAGAATGCTCTGTGGAAATCCTGACCGCAAAAGAGAAAATCTGTGGAAAGTCAGAGGAAAATCCGGTTTCATCTTCTGAAAAAATACATCATCCGGCGGATATTCCCCAAACCATGGATTTTGAGCGTGCGGCTGCTTTTTTTGCATCAAAGGAAGAGGCCTTAAAGCAGCTTGCAGGGTGTTCCGATTGGGCGGAGCATACGGAAAAAGAGTGGTCTCTGATGTACGATTACCTGTTCCGTGGCACCGATGCCGATCGTACGGTTCCGCTGTGGGCATCCACATCCAACGGAGAAAACATTCTTTTAAACGAGACCACGTTGGCGGTGATTCAGTTCTATCACAAATGGGGATATGAACCGGTCGGGATGGAAGGAAATCCGCCGGATTATATTGGTGAAATGTTTGCTTTTTCCTTATATCTGGTAAAGGCGGCAGCGTGGGAAGAGAAAAACGAAGATAAAAACCAGAACCACCGGTCGGAGATTCTTGCAGCCCTTCGGCAGTTTACAGAAAATTATACCTTGCCCACACTGGAAGCCATTGTGCATTCTGTAAACGGGTGGGGAAAGGATCGTGAGACATATGGTGGATTGAAAGAGTATCTTTCCGAACTGCTGGAAACACTGCGGATTACGATATCAGATAACCGGGTACGGCGAGAAGAATCTTCGGAACTGCTTCACCGGGATATTGCAGTTTCGCCTCAGCCTTTTCAACGAGATATTGCGGTTTCCCCTCAGCCTCTTCAGCCGGCTATAGCAGATGAACCGGTCCACGTAATGAACACTGCCGGTATCAACAATTGCGGGGGAATCTGTGTGATTCGTCCCACCGTACAGGAAAACTGTATCCTTCGTATCGAAACGGACTGCGGGGATCATGATCCGCAGATTCGTGCCTGTGTTCGCGGCCATGGTTATCGGAAAACCTTTCTGCATTCCGGCCGTCTTCGCTATCCCATGAAACGGGTTGGGAAACGGGGCAGCGGCAAATTCGAACGGATCAGCTGGAAGGAAGCCATGGATCTGTTGATGGACAATTGGATTCGAATCAGGGACAGCTACGGTCCCGGTTCCCGGTTCCGTATGTACGGAACCGGTGTGGAAGGAATCATGCGTCCCAACAAACAGCTGGGAAGACTGTTATCGCTGGACGGTGGTTTTCTGGATTATTATAATTCCTACAGTTCAGCCTGCGTCAGTACCATTTCCGGATACGTTTTCGGCACCACCAATACCGTCAACAGCAATTCTGATCTGCTGAATACAAAGCTTCTGATTTTATGGGCTGATAACTCGGCAGAGTCCATTTTCGGAGCGGAACGGAATTTCTATCTGGCACAGCTGAAAGCAGCCGGAGTGAAAATCATCGTGATTGACCCGCGGCTCAGTCAGACAGGTATTGCCTATGCGGATGAATGGTATGAAATCCACCCTTCCACCGATGCGGCGCTGGCGGATGCCATGGCCTATGTGATCTGGTCCGAGGGACTGCAGGATCAGGCATTTATGGACCGTTACTGCCTTGGTTTTGACGAAGAACATATGCCGGAGGGAATTCCTGCCGGAGAAAGTTACCACAGCTATCTGTTTGGAAAGAAGGATGGAGTCTGTAAAACACCCGAATGGGCAGAGCCGATCACCGGTATTTCTGCCCATCGGATTCGAAATCTGGCCAGACGATATGCCGCTGTAAAACCTGCCTGCATTGCGGCAGGCCTGGGTGCACAGCGCCATGGAAACGGGGAACAGTCTGCCAGGGGAATCATGATGCTGTCCTGTCTTACCGGCAATGTGGGAATCCACGGAGGCGGTACCGGCGGCAATGCCAGTGATATTGCGGAACGGGAGGGAATCGCCCTGTTCAATAATCGGATTCAGAATCCCTATCCAGGGGAAATTCCGGTTTTTACCTGGACAAAGGCAGTGGAACATGGTGTGGAAATGATTCCTGAAGAAGATGGGCTGAAGGGGGTGGATCATCTGGAAACAAATATTAAGATGATCTTCAATCTGGCCAGTGACTGCCTGATCAATCAGCACTCCAATATCCATGATACCATCCGGATTCTGCAGGATGAGTCTTTATGTGAATTTATTGTATGCAGTGATCTTTTCATGACACCCAGTGCCCGGTATGCGGACCTGATTCTTCCCGCCACCTCGGTGTTTGAAGGGGAAAACATCGTAAATCCCTGGACCGGCAGAAATTATATTCTGAAAAATAACCAGGTGATTTGTCCCCTGTTTGAATGCCGGTTTGAATGGGAATGGCTGAAAGAGGCAGCAGAAAGATTGGGCTTTTATGAGGAATTCATTGACGGAAAACCGGAGATTTCCCAGTGGCTCAGGGAAAATTATGAAATCATGCGGAAGAAAGAGCCGGAACTGCCGGACTATGAGACCTTCAGTGCGAAGGGAGGATGGCAGTATAATGGAAAAGGCAGGACTGTCGCTTTTGAAGAGGAAATCCGGGATCCGGAGAATCATCCCTTTCCAACGCCTTCCGGCAAAATTGAGATTTTTTCAAAAGAATTATATGATCGGAACCGGCATGAAACGATTCCAGCGATTCCACGATACGTGCCATGTATGGATGGACCGGAGGATGAGAAAAGAAACCGGTATCCTCTGCAGCTCATCGGCTGGCATACCAGACGGCGCTGTCATACCATTCATGACAACAATGCATGGATGGACGAGATTGAGATGCCCGGTGTATGGATGCATCCTGTGGATGCAGAGCAAAGAGGAATACAGAACCGGGATATGGTAATAGTGTATAATGATTACGGAAAAATACAGATTCCGGCAATTGTAACGAACCGGATCCGGCCGGGGGTTACGGCAATTTCACAGGGCGGATGGTATACACCCGATGAAAACGGAACCGATCAGAGGGGAAGTATAAATGTGCTGACCGGTTCCCAACCGACGCCATTGGCCAAGGGAAATCCGCAGCATACCAATCTGGTGGAAATCAGAAAAATCGGCTCATAAATGCAGGCATTCATCGCACTTTTCGGGTAAATCTGCAGGACCCTGAACCATGGCATATTATTTATAAAAATCCAGTACAAATTTTTCGAATTCTTTTAATGCCGGTTTATGGTTCCGGTCATTGAGGTATGTAAGGTAAAACTGCCTTCTGGATCCGTTGGGAAAATGGAACAGGAGGCATTCTCCATGTTTTTCCAGACTTTTTACCGCAAGATTGGAGAAAATGGATATGCCCATTCCGGAAACCACCATCTGACGGATTGCTTCCAGATCGTTGATTCGTGCGGCAATATTCAGATCCTGAATTTTATACCCCTGGCTGCTGAGGAAATCATCGGCAGCTTTTTGTGTACCGGATCCCTGCTCCCGGAGAATCAGAGGTTCCTTCAGCAGTTCATCAATGGAGCAGAAACGGCTCTGCATTTTCTGAAAATACGGTGTGTTGGGGGTGGCGATAACCAGTTCATCGGAACAGAACGGAATGGAAGCACATTTGGGAGATGTGGCTTTCTGTCCGACCAATCCCAGTTCAATGCTGCCATCCATTACGCCGTTAATAATGGAGGTACTGTCACTCTGACGGATATCAAAGGTCACATGGGCATGACTTTTCCGGAAACTGCTGGTGATTTCCGGCAGCAGATAACCGGATGGAATGGAAGAGGCACCAATATGGAGAATGGTTTCGTAAGGACTGTTGATGGCCTGTAAAGCCGTATCTTTCATATCCAGAATTCTTTTCACATAAAAAAGGAAGGTTTCTCCTTCTTCGGTCAGACGGATATTCCGGGTGGAACGGATGATCAGATCCTTCTGCAGCTCCTTTTCCAGATTTTTCATATGGGAGCTGATGGTTGACTGGGTCAGATAAAGATAGTCCGCTGCTTTGGAAAAACTTCCGGTTTCTGCAATTGCAGCGAATACTTCCAGCTGTCTAAATTCCATGGGTGATTTCCTCCAGTGCTTTCAATGTATAGTCAATTTCTTCCGGTGTATTTCTGTGACCGAATGAAAAACGGATGGTTCCTTCCGGGTAAGTTCCCAGGGTTTTGTGGGCAGAAGGGGAACAATGCAGCCCCACTCTGGTCTGTATATGATAACGGGAGTCCAGCAGATATGCTGCCTGTGCCAGTTCTGTCCCTGCAATCTGAACAGATACCACCGGGGCACGGTCAGAGATCGAATCTGTTCCGATAATCTGTATTTTACGGTTTTCTTTCAAACCATCCAGAAAACGGGCGGTGAGTTCCAGTTCCGTCTCCAGAATCTGCTTGGGATTTAATTCCTTCAGTGAAGCATGCAGACCGAAGATACCGGGCAGATTCGGTGTCCCCGGTTCAAAACGGTCGGGCATGAATTCCGGAATGGTCTCTGTATGGGAGATGCTTCCGGTGCCGCCGGAGAGGAGAGGATCGATTTTCGATATCATGTGTTCTTTCAATACGAAACCGCCGATTCCCTGGGGCCCCAGCAGACTTTTGTGGCCGGTAAATGCCAGAGCATCGATGTGCATTTCTTCCATATTAATGGGAAAAGCGCCTGCTGTCTGTGCTGCATCCACGATATAGATCAGTCCGTGCTGCAGACAGAAATTCCCGATCTCCTTAACCGGAAGCAGGGTACCGCAGACATTGGATGCATGCAGGGTGATAACCGCTCTGGTATTAGGTTTCAGCAGCGATTTCATGCAGTCGGGATCCAGAACTCCGCAGGAATCACAGGGAATCCGGTCAAAGGTAATTCCGTTATGCAGAAGCTGTGTCAGAGGGCGCATAACCGCATTGTGCTCCATGGAAGAAACCAGAACATGATCACCGGGCTTCAAAAGTCCTTTGATCAGGATATTCAGACTGGTGGTCACATTGGCGGTAAAGATAACATTTTTACAATCTTCCCCATGAAAAAGGGAACAGAGCATTTCTCTGGTTTCAAACAGAATATCCTCGGCCTCATAGGCAGAGTCATAGGAACTGCGGTTTACGTTGCATCCGATATCACGCATATAGTGAATCATGGCATTTATGACTGCATCTGATTTGGGAAATGATGTTGCTGCATGGTCCAGATAGACGGAACCTGCAGGTGGTGTCAGAATAGAACGCATAAGGTACTCTCCGGGTATCATATTTTTTGACAAATGTAATAAAAATCTTACAAAATTATACTGCATAATATCGATTATATCAATATATAAAGTGGATATAGTTAAAAATAAAATGCCGAAATTCGTTTTTCAATGGTATAATTGTAATAATTGTTCAGTAAAAAAGAAATTTGAGCAGTTTGTTGTCAGTTTTTACTGATAATCTTTTTTACTGTAATTTGTGATACAAGGGTCAAAAGGTCCTGGCCCCAACATCATTTAATATGAGGAGGTTTCATTGTATGAAAAATGAAAAAATTACAATCGGTATTGCCGGCATTCTGATCGGTATTATCGCAGTTGGTCTGGTTTTCTTCGGAAATCCTGCAAACATGGGCTTCTGTATTGCCTGCTTTATTCGTGATACGGCAGGTGGTCTGGGTCTGCATCGTGCAGCACCGGTTCAGTATATCCGTCCGGAAATCATCGGTCTGGTGCTGGGTGCGTTCCTGATGGCAGTGGGCAGAAAGGAATTTTCTGTGAGAGGCGGTTCTTCACCGGTTACCAGATTTGTACTTGGTTTCTTTGTTATGGTCGGATGTCTGATGTTCCTGGGATGTCCTTTCCGTATGATTCTGCGTATGGCCGGCGGCGATCTCAACGCATATATCGGTCTGGTTGGTTTTGCAGCCGGTATTCTGGTTGGCATTTTCTTCCTGAATAACGGTTATACACTGAAGAGAACCTACAAGCAGAGCACATCCGAAGGTCTGGTGTTCCCTGTGATTCAGGTGGTTCTGCTGGTTCTGCTGGTGGCAGCTCCTGCATTTATTTTCTTTTCAGAAGAAGGTCCCGGTTCCAAACATGCAGCAGTGATTATTTCTTTAGCAGCCGGTCTGATTGTCGGTGCAGCTGCACAGCTGACCCGTCTTTGCATGGTTGGCGGTATCCGTGATATGATCCTGTTTAAAGAAAGCAAACTTCTCATCGGATTCGTAGCAATTTTTGCTGCAGCCCTGATCGGCAATCTGGCTCTGGGTTCTTTCAATCTTTCTATGGCAGGACAGCCCATCGCTCATACAGACGGGCTGTGGAATTTCCTGGGCATGCTGCTGGTTGGTTACGGCTGCGCACTGTTGGGCGGATGCCCTCTGAGACAGCTTGTTCTTTCCGGTGAAGGAAATGTGGATTCTGCTGTTACGGTTCTTGGTCTGGCAGCCGGCGCTGCATTCTGCCATAACTTTGGGCTTGCTTCTTCCGGAGAAGGTCCCACAGCCAATGGCAAAATTGCCGTTATTATTGGTATTGTAGTTGTTACCGTGATTGCAGCAGCAAATACATTCCGTAAAGAAAAATAATTGGAAAAAGGAGAGTTCAGATATGATCGATGCAAGAGGAAGATCCTGCCCGGAACCTGTTATTATGGCGAAAAAGGCATTGGCATCCAAAGAAGCAAGTTATGAGATGATGGTGGATAACCGTGTTTCACTGGAAAATGTAACCCGTTTTGCAAATCACGCAGGATATGAAGTAAAAGTTACAGAACAGGGAGATGACTTCCTGCTGAATATTACAAAGAAATAATCTGGAAGAAGCAAAGGGTATGTATCATACATATATTGCAACCTTTTTCTCCCATTTCGGAGCAATCCGTTTTTCCAGGGAACTGAAAAAGAAAGGCATGAAAGCGACGGTCATGCCGGTTCCCAGAAACCTGAGTTCTTCCTGCGGAACCTGTGTATCCTATGAAAGTGAAAACTGGGATGCAGCAGGGATCAGCGAAGAACTGGAACAGATTGTCCAGGTGGTGGACAAGGGATATCAGAAAGTATACGAAGGTTAGTTAAATGAAAACTCTGTATCATTTCCGGTTCAGATGAATCTGAAAAAGGGAAGTGATGCAGAGTTTTTATCTATGTATACCATTCATGAGCACTTTTTTGTAAATCTGGCGGACACGCCACATCGGGAACATACAGTATTTGCGAGGTTGGTTCTGAACAATAACCAGAGTCATTTCTTATGGCAGCGCTATAAATGAATTCTTGACGCAGGAAGGGAAAAATCATATAATTACTACGGTATCATCAGATTTATCAGATAGTTTAACAATAATTTTTCTGATATATTCTGAAAAAAGCTTGACATTTCGCTTTATATTGTGTATATTAAAACAGTAATCATTACTATTATCGAAAAGGAGATTCAGTCATTAAGTATTCACGACAAAGAGAATGTATCTTAAAAGATCTGCAAAGTCGTAAGGATCATCCAACTGCTGATATGGTGTATGACAGTGTTCGAAAAGAACAGCCCAATATCAGCCTGGGTACCGTTTACCGGAATCTGTCCTTTTTAGTAGATAGTGGTAAGGTTCGCAAGATTTTCACGGGAATGGGACCGGATCGTTTCGATGGACATATCAATCGGCATTTCCACTTTATATGCAGATGCTGCGGCAATGTGGATGATCTGGATGTAACCCCGGAGGATGAATTGCTTGAAAAAGCGTCCTTACGCTGCAATGGTATACTTGACGATTATGAACTGCAGTTTTTCGGAAAGTGCGGATCATGTCTGTCAAAGAATGAGTAAATGATTTTCAGCAGACCGTTCAGAACAGACAACTTTTTTGATTTCATGGACGGGATGCACTTTAAAAACAGGAGGAATATAAAATGGCAAAATGGGTTTGTACAGTATGTGGTTATGTAGCAGAAGGTGAAGCAGCACCTGCAGAATGTCCTGTATGTCATGTAAAGGCAGACAAGTTCAAAAAGGTTGAAGGTGAACTGACACTGGCTGCAGAACATGAATTCGGCGTATATGCATCAACTGTTAAGGATAACAAGGACATCAGCGAAGAAGATAAGAAGTACATCTTCGAACAGTTAAAGGCTAACTTTGACGGCGAATGTTCAGAAGTTGGTATGTACCTCTGCATGGCAAGAGTTGCTCATCGTGAAGGTTATCCTGAAATCGGTTTATACTGGGAAAAGGCTGCATATGAAGAAGCAGAACATGCTGCAAAATTCGCTGAATTACTTGGTTCCGAATTAGAAGGCAAGATGACAGCTTCCACAAAGGAAAACCTGGCATGGAGAGTAGACTGCGAATTCGGTGCAACAGCAGGTAAGTTTGATTTAGCTAAATGTGCTAAGAAGAACAACCTGGATGCAATCCATGATACCGTTCATGAAATGGCTCGTGACGAAGCTCGCCATGGTAAGGCTCTGAAGGGTCTGTTAGAAAGATACTTCGGCTAAAATTCAGCAGAAGCTGTATAGTTTGGATCCTTTTAAATTTGCAGGAGGTAGATCATTATGAAGAAATACGTGTGTGATGTATGTGGTTGGGAATACGATCCCGAAGTAGGCGTACCGGAAGCAGGTATCGCACCCGGAACACCGTGGGAAGAAGTTCCTGAAGATTTCGAATGTCCTGTTTGCTCTGTTGGCAAGGATGAGTTTTCAGAAGCATAAGATAGTTTTTTCATCGTAATCATGAAAGATTCATTTTCCAGTCTTCTTTTTAAGAAGTAGGGAAAGGGGCAGAAGGTGTTATTCACGATCACATCTTCTGCCCCTTTTTCCGTTCGTTCTGCAAGGTTGTATCAGTCAACAAAAGTAAACGATACATCTTTGGGAAGCGCCAGTTTACATTCTGCTTCGATGCATTTGAGCAGAGCAGATGCCACCGGACAGGCACTGTGAATCAGATTTTCCGATGCTGCTTCATAGACCGGGCCGTCTCCGGGTTTGGCAAAACATACTTCATAGGAATCCAGAGGCTGTTCCAGGCTGTCAATAAATGCTTTTACCGCTTTACATTTCGTTTCAACCTGAATATTCACATCCATTCCGTCTTCTGATTCTGCAAGGATCAGAGATTCCAGTCCGCAGACACCGGGGCAAACCTTTAATTTCATAATCGTTCCTCCTTCGTATTGTGATGTACTCCTGGAAAGAGTACATTGTGTGGGCAATTTTTTTGCCTGCAACATCATGAATTTACAGTAAAACAGATGTAATGATTTTATCACTAAAAAGATATGGAAGCAACTCTTGCAAAGCTGTGTGTTTCCATTTACAATAAAATGGTTACTATACAGAGTCAGACAGATTTACACAAAATCGGAATGAATTTCCCCATTCATTCCCTGATAATTTACAATGTACTCTCGGAATCTTTTTCATATGGTTAACAGATTCCGAGAGTACATTACAAACATAAGGAGAACCAAAGCATGAGTTTCAAGGAGAATTTTTTCTGGGGCGGTGCAACCGCAGCGAATCAGTATGAAGGCGGCTGGAATGAAGGCGGACGCGGTCCTGCACTGACCGATTTTACCACCGGCGGCAGTTTAACAGAACCGAGAATGGTAACCTGGGTGGATAAAGATGGTATTGGTCATGCAACGCCCATGGTGCATTTTGATGATTCTTTACCAGAAGGTGCAGAAAAGTATGCGACAGTGGATGGATATCTGTACCCCAACCGGGAAGGAACCGACTTTTATCATCATTACAAAGAAGATATCGCCCTGATGGCTGAGATGGGATTCCGTATGTTCCGTATGTCCATTTCCTGGTCCAGAATTTACCCCACAGGTATGGATGAGGAGCCCAATCAGGAAGGCATTGCATTTTACAGAAATGTATTTCAGGAGTTAAGAAAGTACAACATTGAACCGCTGGTTACCATCCATCATTTCGATACTCCTCTGGGACTGGTGGAAAAGTACGGCGACTGGCAGGATCGTGCATTTATTGATTATTTTGTGAAATACTGCAGAACAATTTTCACAGAATACAAAGGTCTGGTTAAATACTGGCTGACCTTCAATGAAATCAATAATACACTTCAGGTAATCAATCTGTTCGGCGGAAAGGCAAATGATGAAGATTACAAGAAACGGCTGACTCATCTGCATTATCAGTTCGTTGCAAGTGCGGAGGCCGTTAAGCTGGGTCATGAAATTGATCCGGAAAACAAGATCGGATGTATGCTGGGAGGCGGTATTGTTTATCCTCATACATGTGATCCCCAGGATATGCTGCTGGCACAGCAGACCATGGAAGAAAATTTCTATTACTGTGGTGATGTACACGTATTCGGTGAATATCCTGCTTTTGCAAAACGTATCTGGAGAGAACATCATGTGACCGATCTGGATATTACTGAGGAAGATCTTGTTACCTTGAAAGAAGGTAAGGTGGATATGTTTACCTTCTCCTACTACATGACCAACAATGTTTCCACCCATGAAAACAAAGATAAGGTGCAGGGCAATTTTGCAGCAGGTATGCGCAATCCCTATCTGACCTATTCCGACTGGGGATGGGCACTGGATCCCACCGGACTGCAGTATTCACTGGAACAGATCTATGCCCGTTACCGGATTCCGCTGATGGTTGTTGAAAATGGTCTTGGTGCCTATGATACAGTGGAAGAAGACGGCAGCATCCATGATGATTACCGTATTGATTACTACATTCCCCACATCGAAGCCATGAGCCGTGCAATTGACAACGGCGTGGATCTGATTGCCTATACCACATGGGGATGTGTGGATGTCGTTTCTGCAGGTACCGGTGAGATGAGAAAACGATATGGCTTTATTTATGTAGACAAACACGATGATGGTACCGGTGATCTGCACAGAAGCCGCAAAGATTCCTTCTTCTGGTATAAGAAAATGATTGCTTCCAATGGAGAAGATCTCAGCAAATAATAACAGAGGAAGATATATGATAAAAGCAGCAATTTTTGATGTGGATGGAACCTTGCTGGATTCCATGCCGATCTGGCTGGATACCGGGGAAAGGTATCTTCGCAGCCTGGGAATCAAACCGGACTCTTCGCTGGAAGAAAAAATCTGGGATATGAGTATCGCAGAGTGTTCGGTTTTTCTGAAGGAATGCTATCATCTGCCGATGTCGGCACAGGAAATTTATGATGGAATTATACGTATGGTGCAGGATTTTTATTTTTATGAAGCACCGCTGAAACCTGGAGTGAAGGAGTTTCTGGAAGAACTGAAACAGAAAGGAATTCCCATGGTAATTGCCACTTCCAGTGACCGCAGTTATCTGACAGCGGCCTTTGAGCGGACTGGGATTTCAGAGTATTTTAAACGGATTTTTACCTGTGCAGAAGTGGGAGCCGGAAAAACAAAACCGCTGATTTATGAGAAAGCAGCGGAGTATTTAGGTGTCCGGCCGGAAGAAATCTGGGTGTTTGAGGACGTGATCCATGCAGTACGTTCGGCTAAACAGGCACATTGTCATGTGGCAGGTCTGGAAGATGCAGCCAGTGTAAAAGACCGGGAGGCCATGAAGAAAGAATGTGACGTGTATCTGAAAGATTTTTCGGAAGCTGATTATTTCTGGGAAAAAGTGGAAGGTATGGATGGATTAAGACAGGGAGGAAACAGAATATGAAAACAGCATTGACAATTGCAGGTAGCGATTCCAGCGGCGGTGCGGGCATTCAGGCCGATATCAAAACCATGATGGCCAATGGCGTTTATGCCATGAGTGCAATTACCGCATTAACGGCACAAAATACCGTGGGGGTAACCGGCATCTTTGAAACAACACCGGAATTTCTGGGAGAACAGATCGATAATGTGTTTACGGATATCCGTCCGGATGCCGTAAAGATCGGTATGGTTTCCTCTGCGGGAATCATCCGGATGATTGCTCGAAAACTCAGGGAATATGAGGCGGAAAATATTGTGGTGGATCCGGTTATGGTGGCAACCAGTGGTGCCAGACTGATCAGTGAAGATGCAATCGTAATTCTGAAAAGTGAGTTATTTCCGCTGGCATCTGTACTGACCCCCAATATTCCCGAAGCGGAAATTCTTGCAGATATGAAAATCACATCAGAAGAAACCATGGTGGAAGCAGCAGCTAAAATCAGTGAAACCTTCCGCTGTGCCTGCTTATTAAAGGGTGGTCATCAGATCAACGATGCCAATGACCTGCTGTATCATGATGGCACATATGAGTGGTTTTATGGAAAACGGATTCAGAATCCCAATACCCACGGAACCGGCTGTACGCTGTCCAGTGCCATTGCTTCCAACCTGGCAAAAGGATATTCTCTATCAGAGTCTGTAAAGCGGGCAAAGGACTATATATCCGGTGCACTGGGTGCCATGCTTGATCTTGGAAAAGGCAGCGGTCCCATGAATCATGGATTTGATATCCGGGGAGAATTTGTAAAAGAGGCAGAGTGATCTGGATTTCGGCTGCAGGAAATCGATGGATAATTTATGTGAGAAATAAGTAAGAAATAAGTAAGAAATATGCAAAGTGCTGCTGTACATGTGAATTGTTCAATCACCTGTACAGCAGCATTTTTTCCATTTATTCACCATTCCCCGGACAAGTTGGATAATTCATTGAGATATCCACTGGTTTTAACCAAACGACTGGTCACCGCCAGGAAAACAGCCTCGGATTTGGATATCTTAATATCGATCAGGTAATATTTAGCCAAAGAATAAGCAGCAGAAAGCAAATATCAGATATTTTGCAAGTATTCCCAAGGGATTTTGGATAATTCATTGAGCCATCTATTGGTTTTAACCAAACGTCCGGCCATCGCCAGGAAAACAGAGTCAGATTTGGATAATTCATTGAGATATCCACCGATTTTAACCAAACGCTCGGTCATCGCCAGGAAAACAGAGTCAGATTTGGATAATTCATTGAGATATCCACCGATTTTAACCAAACGCCCGGTCATCGCCAGGACATCAGTCTCAATTTTGGATAATTCATTGAGATATCCACTGGTTTTAACCAAACGACCGGCCACCGACAGGATGTCAGCACCTGATTTGGATATATTAATATCAGTCAGGTAATATTTAGCCAAAGTACATTTTTTTTTCTGTTCGGCTTCCTGTGGAAATTGTCTTTACGAATATGCCTTTTTTATAGTAGAATATAAAAATGTCAGGCCCAAAAACCTGATCTTATGGGTATCCGAAAATGATAAAAAAACTTAAGGGGAAATAATATGATTGAACTGATTACACAAGTGAACTCTGCCGTGAATAACTTTATCTGGGGAATTCCGGCGATGATCTGCATTATTGGTACCGGTCTGCTTCTGACATTCCGCACCGGATTTCTGCAGATTACAAGTTTTAAGACGGCAATGAAATGTACCATTGGAAAGGTATTTGACCGGAAAAAAGCCGGTGAAGGCGCCATGAGTCCTTTCCAGGCTGTGTGTACCGCATTGGCGGGAACGGTGGGTACCGGGAATATTGCCGGTGTGGCCGGTGCAGTGGCAATCGGCGGACCGGGTGCGGTTTTCTGGATGTGGTGTTCTGCTTTCCTTGGCATGTGTACCAAGTTTGCAGAAGTGACACTGGCCATTCATTACCGTGAGAAGAATGAAAAGGGTGAATATATCGGCGGTCCCATGTACTATATTAAAAATGGTCTGGGCAAAAATTGGGAATGGATGGCAGTTCTTTATGCTATTTTTGGTGTGCTGACTGTTTTCGGTACCGGTAACGCCACACAGGTGAATACCATTATCAGTTCTGTGAATACGGCTCTTTTGAGCTTTAATCTGGTAACTGAATCTCAGCTTCCAAGACTGAATCTGATCATCGGAATCGGTATTGCCTGTCTGGTTGCAGTGGTTCTTCTGGGCGGTGTGAAACGAATCGGTCAGGTGACAGAACGGCTGGTTCCCTTTATGGCGGTTCTTTACATACTTCTGGCGCTGGGTGTCATCCTGCTGAATATTCAAAACGTACCTGCTGTTTTTGTCAGCATTTTCAAGGGTGCATTTACTCCTGCCGGTGTGACAGGAGGTGTGATCGGCAGCATGTTCATCAGTCTGAAAAAGGGTGTTTCCAGAGGTATTTTTTCCAATGAAGCCGGTCTGGGTACCGGTTCCATTGCCCATGCATGTTCGGATACGGATAATGCAGTTCAGCAGGGATATTTTGGTATTTTTGAAGTCTTTATGGATACTATTGTCATCTGTACCCTGACTGCACTGGTTATTCTCTGCAGCGGGATTCCGGTTGGGTTCGGACAGGCGGCCGGTGCAGAACTGACCATTGCCGGATTTACGGCCACCTATGGCAGCTGGGTATCTGTTTTCACCGCATGCGCCATGTGTTGTTTTGCATTTTCCACTATCATCGGCTGGGGATTATACGGCTCCCGATGTATAGAATTCGTGTTTAAATCCGGTTCGGTTAAACCGTTTCTGGTGGCATATTCACTGGTTTCCATCGTGGGTGCAACCATGAACCTTGGTCTGATGTGGGATATTGCGGAAACCTTTAACGGTCTGATGGCTATACCAAACCTGATTGCATTAATTATGCTTTCCGGTGTTGTGGCAGGACTGGTAAAAGAAGAAAAAGCGAAGAACAGATAATGCAGATCAAATAATATAAATAATAGAGGTTATGCAACTCAAATAATACAAATTATTGACGGTTATACAGATTATTAACAGTTATTACGATTATTGGGGAAAGGATTTTTTGTCAGGATATGATGTTTTTTTGTGAGATACTAGGAACCGTAGCATTTGCAATTTCCGGAGCCATGGCGGCGGTAAAATGTGGAATGGATCTTTTTGGCATTCTGGTTCTCGGGGTGGTGACTGCACTGGGAGGAGGCTGCATGAGGGATCTGATG
The DNA here is from genome assembly GCA_051879215.1 of Lachnospiraceae bacterium. Lineage (GTDB taxonomy): Bacteria > Bacillota > Clostridia > Lachnospirales > Lachnospiraceae > TWA4. The sequence continues at coordinate 15,062 of JBJELP010000088.1, read as the reverse complement.
CTTGGACTGCTGCCGCCCAATATGTTCCGCGGCAATGGATATCTTACTGTGGCAGCAGTTACTTCTCTTCTGGTTTTTCTTTTTATTCGATTGAAAAAGAAATTTGTTCCTTATCAGATTTTTCAATGGGTATTGAATCTGACAGATGCCATCGGTCTGGGTTTATTTTCCTGTATCGGCGTGAATCAGGCAATCCGTTGCGGATATGGTCAGTACGCAGCATTTTCTATATTTATGGGTGTTCTTACCGGTGTGGGGGGCGGTCTTCTTCGCGACATTTTCTCCTGCCAGAAACCGGTGATTCTGACAAAAAATATATATGCCTGTGCATCACTGGCGGGAGCCGGGCTTTATTACCTGATGGTACGGGGACATATTCGAAGCAGTGCGGCAATTGTGGTCAGTTCCTGTCTGATCATTCTGATCCGGGTTTCTGCAGCATATTACCGTTGGAATCTGCCGAAGGCGATGTAACCCCGAAGTGTCGATTAGAAATGTGACCCGAAGCGTCGATTGGAAATGTGACCCGAAGCACTGGTTGGAAATGTGATACGAATATGAAACGATTGACATTAGAATCTTTTTTACAACAGAGCCATCCGTCTGCCATGCAGAAGGTGGTTCTTGTTCTGTCCATGAGTCTTCCGGCAATTCTGGCTCAGCTGACCTCCATTGCCATGCAGTATATTGATGCAGGAATGGTGGGCAGTCTCGGAGCAGCGGCAACCGGTGCCATTGGTCTGGTTTCTTCCACCACATGGCTGATGAACGGTATGTGTGTCGGTATGTCATCCGGTTTTTCCGTGCAGGTCGCCCAGCTGGTGGGAGCGGGAAGAAAAAGTGAGGCAGCAGATGTGCTGCGTCAGGCATTGAAAATCCTGTTTTGCTGCAGTTTTCTGCTGATGGTATTCTGCATCAGCATCAGTCATGGTCTTCCGGTTTTTCTGGGAGCCGATGAAACTATCCGGGAGGATGCCGGCCGATACTTTTTTATTTATGCGTGCGGTCTTCCTTTTGCACAGATACGACAGCTGTCCGCCGCCATGATGCAGTGCAGCGGTGATATGAAAACACCCAGCGTGCTGGCAGGAATGGTATGTGTGCTGGATGTAATTTTTAATTATTTTCTGATTTTCCCCACCCGGACGGTGGAGGGGTTCGGACTGGAAATGACGGTTTTCGGAGCCGGACTGGGAGTGGAAGGTGCTGCTTTGGGGACTGCCCTTTCTGAAGTTGTGATTGGTTTGCTGATGCTGTATTTTACGGTGATCCGCTCTCCGATTCTGAATCTTCGCAGAAAGGGAGATTGGAAATTGAAACGAAAAACCGTTGTGACCGCTGTAAAAATTGCGGTTCCCATGACACTGGACCATATTTTCCTGTGCAGTGCCTACGTGGCAGGAACTCTTCTGATCGCTCCCCTTGGCACGGTGGCTGTGGCAGCCAATTCTCTGGCGGTTACGGCAGAGAGTCTCTGCTACATGCCGGGGTATGGCATCGGATCGGCATCCACAGCAATTATCGGACAGACCCTCGGTGCGGAAAGGCTGGATCTGACCCGATCCTTTTCCCGTCTGACAGTGCTTCTGGGGATGGTGCTGATGGGGTTTACAGGCATGGTTATGTATGGGATAGCACCCATTGTATTTCAGTTTCTGACCACAGACGGCACAGTTGCATCTCTGGGGACGCAGATGCTGCGGATTGAGCTGTTTGCAGAGCCTCTTTACGGTGCTTCCATCTGCTGTGCCGGTGTATTCCGGGGAGCCGGAGATACTCTGTTTCCCAGTATTATGAATCTGGTCAGCATGTGGGGAGTACGGATTCTGCTGGCATTTTTCCTGATTCCTGTTTTTGGTTTAAAGGGATACTGGATTGCTATGACGGTGGAACTGTGCTTCCGGGGACTGATCTTTCTCTTCCGACTGAAATACGGCAGGTGGATGAAACGGGTACTGTAAACAGGTGGATGAAATGTGTGCTGTAATCAGAAGAAACGCGTCAGATCTCAAATTTTTATCCCCCACGGGGGCTTACACCCATGATGGAAAGATGGTAAAATACATTCATAAATCATGAAAACAGAGACGAATTCTGTTCATGAATTTTGTTCGTATATTTTTTATTTCATTCAGGGAAAGTTACTTCTGCTGTTTCCTATTTGGAAAAACAGAAGTACATCGTAAGAAAAAGGGGGAAACCATTATGCATATGGCAGATGCACTTCTGGCTCCGGGCGTTGCAGCAGTGATGTATGCTGCATCCGGCGCAGCAGCGGGAGTTTCAATCAAAAAATTAAAACTGGAAGATGAAGCAGAAAAAATTCCGGTGATGGGAGTTATGTCTGCATTTGTATTTGCAGGTCAGATGATCAATTATACCATTCCGGGAACCGGATCCAGCGGTCATATGTGCGGAGGTATGCTGCTTTCCGCAATTCTCGGTCCTTATGCCGGATTCTTATCCATGATCGTAATTCTTGCGATTCAGGGATTATTCTTTGCTGACGGTGGTCTGATGGCACTTGGTGCCAATGTCTGGAACATGGCATTTTACGGCTGCTTTTTAGGGTATTTCCTGATCTATCGTCCGATTGTGAAGAGTAAACTTGGAAATACAAAGCTGAGACTGATCGTGTCATCTGTACTGGGATGTATCCTGACCCTTCAGCTGGGGGCATTTTCAGTATGTGTTGAGACCCTTGCATCCGGAATTACCGAACTTCCTTTTGCAGGGTTTGTCGGTCTGATGCAGCCGATTCATCTGGTAATCGGTCTGATTGAAGGTCTGATTACAGCGGCTGTTCTGGTATTTATCTATGAAACAAGACCTGAAATCCTGGAAGTGGTCGGCAAAGAGGATATAGTTCAGGGTAAATGGTCTCTGAAGAAAACGGCATTGACACTGGGTGTGATTGTACTGCTGATCGGAGGTATTGGTTCTCAGTTTGCCAGCAGCAATCCCGATGGTCTGGAATGGTCCATGTTTGGAAACAAAGAAAGCGGCTATTCGGAAAATATGGGACTGGATGAAGAAGATTATGGTATTTCCAGTGCCGTATCCGAAGCCTTTGGACGCTTTCAGGAGAAAACTTCCTTCCTTCCGGATTATGCATTTTCATCGAATGAAGAGAATCCGGCAGGTACATCCGTATCCGGTATTCTGGGTTCTGTCATTGTAGCAGGTCTGGCGGTTGCACTTTGTTATCTGGGGGGACTCTTCCGTAAAAAAAGAGCCGGAGCCTGACGGACAGAAGCCGATTTCTCAAACGTCGATTTGGTGACGGATCCTGACAGACAAAAGTCGATTTGGCACCGGACCCGGTTTGCGAAGTGAATGTTTTTCCTGATAATACGGTTTTATAAAGAATTGAATAATATAATCTGAAAAGGCGAAGCATGGATTCATGTTTCGCCTTAACGTGGATTATGGAGAAACTCTTTCGAAGTGTGTGTTCCTGTGATATAATGAGATAGAAAAAGAACGAGAAACAAAACAAGAAACAATACAATCATATAGGGGGAAGAAAAATGGACCAGATGACATCATCCATGCTGGAACTGGCCAATATGGATATGCTGGCGAAGATGGATTCGCCGATACACAGAAAACATCCGGCGGCGAAGCTGCTGGTAACGATACTTTATATTTTTGTGGTGGTATCCTTTCCAAAGGATCACCTCAGTGCATTAATACCGATGATATTTTATCCGGTGATTCTGTTTCAGCTAAGCGGGATTTCCATGAGAACATGCCTTTATAAAATGCGTTTTATCCTTCCGCTGCTCTGTGCAGTGGGCATCTGGAATCCATTGCTGGATCGTGAGGCGGTTCTCACTATCGGCGCACTGACCATCACAGGCGGCATGCTGTCCTTTGTTACGCTGCTGCTGAAGGGGGTGTTTTCTCTGATGGCGTCTTTCCTTCTGATATCCACTACAGGTATTGAGCAGATTTGTTATGCGCTCAGTATTCTGAAGGTGCCGGATATTCTGGTTACGCAGATTCTGATCACCTATCGATACATCAGTCTGTTGCTGAAGGAAACAGGAACCATGATGAATGCCTATTCCATGCGGGCACCGGGACAGAATGGTCTGCATTTTTCCGCATGGGGTTCCTTTGTGGGCCAGCTTCTGATCCGCAGTATGGACCGGGCACAGAACTTGTATCAGAGTATGCAGATGAGAGGATTCCGGGGCAGTTTTTATTATGCCAGAGAAACTGCATTTGGTTTGGCAGATATGTCATACATAATCATCTGGGCAGTTGTATTTTTGATTCTGAGAATGTTTGATCTGTCGGAGCTGATCGGCGGATTGTTCTTATAAAAATTGGAGGAGAAACCATGATACAGATAACAGATGCATCCTTTGGTTACGACAAGGAGCATAAAATTATTTCCAACCTGAATCTTTCCATTGCAGAAGGCGAGCGGGTTGGTCTGATCGGTGCAAATGGAGCCGGTAAGTCCACCCTTTTGAAAATGCTGACCGGTCTGGTGGGCCATGAAGGCAGCATCAGAATCTGCGGTCTGGAGGTGGAGAAAAAGCATCTTCCGGAAATTCGGAAAAGTCTGGGCTTTGTGTTCCAGGATTCGGACAGCCAGCTTTTTATGCCCACCGTGTATGATGATATTGCATTTGCTCCGCGAAATTACGGCATGTCAAAGGAAGAAGTGGAAGACCGTGTCAATGAGGCACTGGAGCGGACAGGGATTGCATACCTGAAATATAAGGAAAATTACAAAATGTCCGGCGGGGAAAAGCGTATGGCCTGCATTGCCACTATTCTGGCCATGAAGCCGAAAATTATTCTGATGGATGAGCCTTCCATTGCACTGGACCCCTTTAACCGGCGGACACTGATCAACAACCTGAACCAGCTGCCGGAAACCAAACTGATTGCGTCCCATGATCTGGATATGATTCTGGATACCTGTGATCGTGTCATTGTTATGGATAAAGAAGGTATCCGTGCAGACGGACCGGTCGATGCAATTATGCATGATCAGGAACTGCTGGAATCCTGTCATCTGGAACTGCCGTTACGATATCAGAGGTGATAAAAATGTGGTTTATATTTGCTGTTCTGTCGGCTGTTTTTGCAGCACTGACATCGATTCTTGCCAAAATCGGCATTGACGGAGTAAACTCCAATCTTGCAACGGCCATCCGCACGGTGGTAGTGGTTCTTATGGCATGGGGAATGGTGTTTCTTACCCATGCTCAGAGCGGAATTTCGGAAATCAGCAGAAAAAGCTGGATTTTTCTGATCCTTTCCGGTCTTGCCACCGGTGCATCCTGGCTGTGTTATTACAGGGCACTGCAGACGGGGCCGGCGTCCAAAGTAGTACCCATTGATAAACTCAGTGTGGTGATTACGCTGATTCTTGCATTTGTATTTCTTCATGAAGAATTTACTGTAAAGTCCCTGATCGGATGTGTTCTCATCGGAGCAGGGACACTGATTATGGTGCTGTAAGAAAATGAAATTCACATTGACGAACGAACGGTAGGCAGCTATAATGAGCTTACGAAAAACTGTTCATTCATTCCGCCATATCCATTGTGGTATGGCGAATCATTTTAATCTATCAGCTAACGAACGATTGGAAGTAAAAAGAAAGGGGATTAAACAATATGAAGAAATATTTTGTAATGTTATTAGCAGCATCCATGTGTATGTGTTTTGCAGCCTGCGGCAAAGGACCGGATAAAGAACAAAGCCAGCCGGAAATTCAGACCACAGAACGTACAGAAACAGTTCAGTCGGAAGTTCAGACCGCAGAAAGTGCAGAAACAGTTCAGTTGGAAATCCAGACCACAGAGAGTTCGGATGCAGTCCGGACGGAAAAGGCAGAGGTAGTTGGCAAGTGGCATCTGGACAGTGAAAAAAATGATCTTGTTTCTTTTGAAGATTCTCTGTTCACCGGATATGGGGAATGGGGAGCTTCTATGGATATTCAGAGCGATGGAAAAATGGACGGGTTTATCGGAATAGAAAGCTGGTACGGAACCTATACGGTGGAAGACGAAGTGATTCATGCAGATCTGACTTTCGATTCTGGTAAATCACAGCAGACCAAGGATTTCCGCATTGTGACGGAAAATGATACAACCATACTGGAAATGGATTATAAGGATATGGCCATTTACTGGGCTTTCGGAGCGCAGGAAGATCCGGCAAATGGAGCAGACGGTGAATAGAAAATGGTTTTCCTGTGTGGCGCTGAGATAAAACAAAAGTCGATGAATTTGTGAACTCTGTCACAGTTCATCGACTTTGAAATTATTCTCTGCTATTGCTTTTCCTATCATAAAAATGTTAAAATAATCTTTCAGGCGAGATCGCCAATTTCCGATGTGCAGAGAGCAAAGCTGAGAACAAAACAATTTCAGGGGGAGGGTGACAATTTCCCTCCTGAACGGTATATGCTTTGTGTGGATAGCCGGAAATGGGAATATAACACAGAAACAGGAGATGAAATATGAAGATCAGACCAATGACTCAGGCCGATCAGCCGGAAGTTCAGGCCATGATGCGGGTGTTTTTTGATTCACCGGCTGTGCTTTATGCAGCGCCGGATGAAATTCTTGCAAGAACCATTCAGGATGCAGTGGGAGATTGTCCCTTTATCGAAGGATATGTATTTGACGACCATGGAACTCTGTGCGGATATGCGATGGTGGCGAAAAGCTATACAACCGAGTATGGCGGCATCTGCATCTGGATTGAAGATCTGTTTATCAGAGAAACATACCGCCATCAGGGACTTGGAAGAGAGTTTTTCCATTTTCTTCATGAAAAATATGATGGAATCGCGGTTCGTTACAAGATGGAAGTGGAAGATGAGAACCGAAATGCAGTGGAGGCTTATAAAAAATGCGGATATCAGATGCTTGCCTATGATCTGATGTCAAGAGAGGTGGAAAAAAGATAATAATGGACAGAATGTATCATTTTCGTATTGCAGAAATGAAAGATGCAGAAACTGTTCACGAAATCATGCAGAGGGTTCATGATCTTATGGAAGATCCCTCTTTGTATGTGTGTGATGACCTATCTTATGTAAAGGAACAGGTTGCCGGAAAGGGATTTGTTATCATGGCAGAGGATGAACAGAACCGGCCGGCCGGTATTTTTCTGTTTCAATATCCCGGGAATGGACCGGAAAATCTGGGAAGGGATATCGGTCTGCCGGAAAGCGAATGGGAACATGTGGTTCATCTGGACTCGGCGGCTGTTCTGCCGGAACATCGGGGGCAGAATCTGCAGTACCGGATGCTGCAGCAGGGAGAAGAACGGATTGACAAAACCAGATATCATCATTTTCTTGCCACCGTATCACCGGACAATCCGGCCAGTTTCCGAACACTGGAAAAAGCAGGTTATTCTCTGATGTTAACAAAGGAAAAATACGGCGGAAAAATGCGCCGGATTTACTATAAGAAAATAGATACGCCGCACCGATAAAACACGCAGTGTTCTGGAGATTGGCTCTGAACAGTGACAGTATGATATGGATTCCGGTTGATTTCAGATAATTTACCGCTATAATGGATTCATAGAGACTGGATTTCCAGAATTGTAAACGAGAAGAAATCCGGTAATTGTTTTTTCAGGAGGATATAACATGCAGTATAAAATTGAAGGGGATACATTACCCGTTGTAATCTGTACACTGGCAGCCGGTGAAACCATGATCACAGAAAGAGGCAGCATGAGCTGGATGTCGCCCAATATGAAGATGGAGACCACATCCAATGGCGGAATCGGCAAAGTATTCGGCCGTATGTTCTCCGGTGAAGCTCTGTTCCAGAACCGTTATACAGCCATGGGAGGTGAAGGCCTGATTGCCTTTGCATCCAGTTTTCCCGGTTCTATCCGGGCATTTCAGATTGCACCCGGAAGAGAACTGATTGTACAGAAAGGTGCCTTTCTTGCCAGTGAAACCGGAGTGAACCTGTCTATATATTTCCAGAAAAGAATGAGTGCAGGCTTCTTCGGCGGAGAAGGTTTCATCATGCAGAAGCTTTCCGGAAACGGAATGGTATTTACGGAATTTGACGGTCATGTGGTAGAGTATGATCTCCGTGACGGTCAGTCCATTATCGTGGATACCGGCTATCTGGCAGCCATGGATGCCACATGCTCCATGGAAATCCAGTCGGTTCCCGGTATCAAGAACGCATTATTCGGCGGAGAGGGATTGTTTAATACACGAATTACCGGTCCCGGTCATGTCTATCTGCAGACCATGCCCATCAGCAATATGGCAGGTGCCATTGCATCCGTACTCCCCACCAATAATGGTTGATTATCGATAAATACCATCGATGTTAAGTGTCGGGTGAGAAAATGAAACTACGCAAGTGGCGGGCGGAGAGAAATCGGTATCCCCCACTTCGAACGACAATTTCACGCGGTTATATAACACTGCAAATCGTACTTTGTTAATTTTACTGAGCGTGGATTGAAACAACAGGAGAATTATTTACAATGAAAAAAGGTGAACTATTCAGATGGATTGGGGCGGCCCTGTTCGGAGCCCTCGGTCTTCTTTATATTTTTAATAATCATCTGCTCCTTGCGGGCGTGCTGATGATTTCCACAGGTGTAACCATTGCACCCGTGTTCTGGAAGGTGGTTGTAAAGGATCAGCCGGGTGTGGTACAGCTGGCAGTGCCTTTGATCTTTCTGGCATTATTCGGATTATTGAAACCGATCTGACAGAAACGGTCACCACGAAGAACATCATCATGAAGAAGAATATCATGAGTAAAGCAGAAAGACTAGTCAGACCCCAAAAAAGGTGATATAATAATTCTGTTTTTTGAATAAAAGCACTCCCGTCTCAGCAGGTGGGAGTGTGTTACTTTTAAGAATAGGGATGAGTTTATGAATTCAATTATTGCAGAAATCGAAAGCATTTTAAAACAGGCATTTGCAGAAAGCGGTTATGATGAATCCTACGGTAAGGTTACCATTTCAAACCGCCCTGATTTATGTGAATATCAGTGTAACGGAGCTCTGGCGGCTGCCAAGAGATATCATAAAGCACCTTTTATGATTGCAGATGATGTGCTGGCTAAAATTCAGGATAATGCAGCTTTTTCCAAAGTGGAGGTTGTAAAACCCGGATTTATCAATATGAATCTTTCCGGAGAGTATCTGGCTGGATATCTGATTCGTATGGCAGAAGCTGATCGTTTCGGTGCAGCAGATCTGGGTCAGGGAAAGACCATTGTGATCGATTACGGCGGACCGAATGTTGCAAAACCGCTGCATATCGGTCATCTTCGTCCGGCTATCATCGGGGAAAGCATCAAGCGGATCAAACGCTTCAGCGGATACAATATGATCGGTGATGTGCATCTGGGTGACTGGGGCTATCAGATGGGTCTGATTCTGGAATCTCTGAAGGAACAGTTCCCCAACCTGTTTGAAGCAGAGACACTGGAAGAACTGGGTATTGATGTTTCTTTACTGGAAAAGGTATATCCGGAAGCCAGTGCAAGGGCAAAGAAGGAGCCTGAATTTGCAGAAAAAGCCCATATGGCTACCTTTAAACTGCAGAAGAAGGAAGAACCCTACTATTCTGTATGGAAAAAGATCATCGAAATCTCTGTCCGTGACCTGACGGGCAATTATAAAAAGCTGGATGTAAGCTTTGAACTGTGGAACGGGGAAAGCGATGCACAGGATTATATTCCGCCCATGGTTGAGGATCTGAAAGCAAAGGGGCTTGCTTATCTGAGCGATGGCGCTTTGGTTGTGGATGTAAAGGAAGAAACCGATAAAAAGGAAATCCCTCCCTGCCTGATCGTCAAATCCGATGGTGCATACCTGTATGCCACCACAGATCTGGCAACTCTGGTACAGAGAGAACAGGATTACCATCCGGAACAGGTGATCTACGTTGTGGACAAACGTCAGGAAATGCATTTCACACAGGTATTCCGTACGGCAAAGAAGGCAGGAATCGTTCCTGACAGTACACAGCTTACCTTTGTCGGTTTCGGCACCATGAATGGAAAGGACGGCAAACCCTTTAAGACCAGAGATGGCGGCGTCATGCGTCTGGAAAAACTGATTGGCGATACCACCAACTCCATTTACGAAAGACTGACAGGCGTGGAATTCCCGGAAGAAGAGAAGAGAGACATCGCATCCAAGGTTGCACTGGCAGCCATCAAATACGGCGACCTGTCCAACCAGGCCTCCAAGGATTACATCTTTGATATTGACCGTTTCTGTGAATTCGAAGGCAATACCGGCCCTTATATCCTGTACACCATGGTACGTATCAAATCCATTTTAAGAAAATGTGGTCTGGCAGACAAGATGGAAGACCATGGATTTAGGATGAATGCAGCAGCATCTGACAGTGAAAAGGCACTGCAGCTGGAATTAACCGCATTCCATGATATGATGGTTCAGGCATGTCAGGAGAATGCACCGCACAAAGTATGCCAGTACTTATATGAAGTATCCAATGCTTTCAACAGCTTCTATCATCATAACAACATTTTGAAGGAAGAAGACGAACAGAAGAAGCAGGGATATCTGGCTCTGATTATCCTGACCTACAGAATTCTGAAGCAGGGCATCGAACTGCTGGGATTTGACTGTCCGGAAAGAATGTAAGGAGAATACAACATTTCGCAGAAAATGGTATATTTCTGTGGTTATAATAATTTGATCCTTCCAGAAGGGATGCTGCCCAGTGCAGCATCCCTTTTTACTGTTCGCCGGAGAGCAGATTGGTTAAAAGAGCTGAAGAAGGGACAGAAATATCCAAGAGGAAGAAAAGTCAGCGAGTGGATTGGATAAAAAAGCTGAAGAAGGGTCAGAAAAAACCAAAGGAAAAAGAAGTCGGCGAGCAGATTGGATAAAAGAGCCGGAAAAGTGTGAGAAATATCCAAGTGGAAGAACAGATTGGGTAAAAATCCCGTGATTGAAGTGGGAAATATCCAAGAGGAAGAAAAGTCAGCGAGTGGATTGGATAAAAAAGCTGAAGAAGGGTCAGAAAAAACCAAAGGAAAAAGAAGTCGGCGAGCAGATTGGATAAAAGAGCCGGAAAAGTGTGAGAAATATCCAAGTGGAAGAACAGATTGGGTAAAAATCCCGTGATTGAAGTGGGAAATATCCAAGAGGAAGAGAAGTCGGCGAGTAGATTGGGTAAAAATCTCAGGAATGAGTCAGAAATATCCAAAGGAAAAAGAAAACAGTGGACTGATTGGATAAAAATAAAAGGGGCTGTGTGACAGCCCCTTTGGAGAATTTCAAAATACTATTAAGCTCGCTGTGCCTTTGCATATACCATGCGGACGCGTGTTTTTGCTGCCCGTTCCTTTGACAGGACATGGGAAGCGGTTGACAGCATAATGAAAGAACCAATTACGGTCAGTCCCAGTGCAAACAGTTTCAGTCCGGTAAATCCAAAGGCATCAATCAGGACACCGCCGAGGATGCTGCCGGAGCTGCAGCCGAGGCCGGTGGACATGATGCTGATCAGGTTCTGACCGGCAAGTCCATGTTTTTCAGGAAGATGACTTCCCACATAATTGGTAATAACAGCTGTAAACAGTCCATAGCTTGCACCCTGGCACATCATACCGACCAGCAGAATCGGAATGGAGGGTGCAAGGCAGATGATAAAGTTACGGAACAGATAGAAAATTGCCGCAACGACAATCAATCGTTCACTGCCGAATCTTTTAATCAGCTTTCCGGTTGCTGCCATCACAGGCAGTTCACTGGCTGCCATACAGAAAAGGGCGATGCCGTATAAAGAGGTATCGCCGCCGAGACTGGTCACAATGTTAACCAGGTAGGTACCCAGTGCGGAAACACCGGCATATATCATTCCAAATCCCAGAAGGAACAGGAAAAAGACTCTGTAAGTCTTAATTACATAAAGAATAGAGGAACGATCCTTTTTACCGGAATCGGGATTTTTTTCATCTATTTTTTCATTCATTACCTGAATATCACTGTCGGGCATGGAGAATAATACCAGAAACATACACAGACCGGCTGCCAGAAATGCCAGTGCAAGATAATCAGGAGTCCAGATTTTACTGATCTGCCCCAGAAGTACCGCAGCGATTGCATAGGACAGGGAGCCCAGCCCCCGGGCAGTACCGAAATCAATATCATAGCCTTTGGAAGCATAGTTCATACAAATCATGGATAAAAGAGGAGTTACCGCAATAACAGACCCCATCATCATCATATATACAGGCAAGATTACCCAGACAGGTAAATTCAGAAATGCCATGGAAAGATATACTGCAAACTGTACGGAATACACAATCAGAATCAGTTTTTTGATGGTGATGCCTTTTATATTCTCCAGAACAGAAGAGAAAACAGGAGCAGCTGCAATGGAAAGTATTGAACCGATACCCATGGCCAGACCCACCAACGTATTGCTCATCCCCTTATTCTGAAGAAATACAGCTGTAAAACCGTTTACAGAACAGATGGAAAAGAAATAAAAAATATGCAGTAAATTGTAGCGAAGCTGTAGCGAATTCATGATTTGAAAACTCCCTGAAAATATGATTGCTTCTGTTCCGGTGTATAGAGCATTAATCATTCAATATTGAATGTTGAAGAAATTGTTTTCAATTAATACTGAATATTGAAGAAATTGCTTTCAATACAGAAGCAGGATGTTCGGATTCAATTGGATATTATAGAATTTAAAATATGAAAGTCAATAGACGTAATAAAATGTTCGAAAGGAAATACAAAGACGTTTAATGTGAAATCGACCAAAGCGAAATCGACCAAAATGAAGTCGATGAGAGGATAATGGGAGACAGAACACGTGGGAACCGACAGCGGATTTTCAAATGGATGAATTCAGATCATTTTCTTGCTATACTGGATAAAAGTGGTATTAAGGTAAAAAAATTTTCTAGAAAACAGGAGGTGTTATGTTGGGAACAATTTTAGACTACATAGTCTGGCGCGGCGATCTTACCATGAAAGAACGCCCTTTTAATGAAGTGGATAATCTGATTTTATCGGAACTGGTTTATTTTGATTTTGATAAAGTAATGGAAGAAGAAACTGCAATTACCATAGAAGAGGCATACAGATGGTACCAGCTGCAGGAGTATCCGGAGAATTACAGTATCAATGACCCGGTCCCGATACTGAAAGCCTGTGCGGAAAGCAGACGCTTTTCTGACATTCAGATCAGTGATTTTATCAGTATCATTGATCAGGAACTTCAGATTCAGTTTGCGGCAGCCGTGTTTCATATGGATGACAATATGAATTATGTGGCATTTCGGGGAACTGACAATACCATTGTCGGATGGCGGGAAGACTTTAATTTCAGTTTTATGGAAGAAACAGGAGCGCAGGCAGAAGCGCTGCAGTATCTGAATCTGGTGCTGGAGCAGTATCAGGCCTATACCATTGTGGGGGGCCATTCCAAAGGAGGCAATCTGGCAATTTATGCCGCTGCTTTCTGTGATGAATTATTGAAAAACCGGATTCTCTGGGTGTATTCCAATGACGGTCCCGGCTTTAATCGGTATATTGCGGAACAGTTGAAAGAGCTGGATATTCTGTCCAAAGTACAGCAGGTCATGCCGGAAGGTTCCATTGTTGGTATTATTTTTTCCAATCAGACACAGAAAAAAATTATCAGAAGCTATGGAAATAACGGAGCAGAGCAGCATGATCCGTACACCTGGATGGTGGAACGGGATCATTTTGTAATAGCGGACAGTCAGTCTTCTTCCAGCATGATACTGGATGAAACCCTCAGACGATGGATGGAAATGGTGGAGCCGGAACAGAGAAAAGTGGTTGTTTCCTGTATTTTTGATGCCATTGATGCGTCCGGGGCAACCACACTGCCTGAGTTGAATGAGAATAAGTGGATTTCCTATAATGCAATTCTGAAAGCAGCTTCCATGTCCGACCCGGAAGTAAAAAATACAGTTCTGGATTCTTTCCGAAAGCTGGCAATGGTCGGAAAGGATGTTATCTGGGATGAAACACAGAAAAAATTTGAACCGCTGAAACAGAAAGCCATAGATCCTTTGAAAAAGATTGATATGGAACCGCTGAAGCAGAAAGCCATCACTCCATTGAAACAGATTTCACTGGAACATATAAAACAGAAAACGGTGGAACCACTGAAACAGTTAACCAGAGAATCCTGGCCGTGGAAGCATGAGAAGCATGATGAGGATGAGGAGCTATCCTGTGAGTCTGCAGTTGTGGAAATGGATCTGGCGATCAATAACAATGAGTTTTCATGTGCCGATGGAGAGAAGAAAGCGGAAAATCCCTGCCATGCAGTTATATTCGATATGGACGGGGTTATTTTTGATTCGGAAAAGCTGGTGGTAGAGTGTTGGAAGGAAGTTGCAGATCGCCATGGGATTGCCGGAGTAGAAGCCGTATGCCGGGAATGCTTCGGCACCAACCGGGAGGTGTCCCGACAGAAGTTCAAAGCGTACTATGGACAGGATTTCCCCTATGATGAATATAAAAAAGAGATGTCAGATCTCTTTTTCAGCCGCAGCAGCGGTGGTCGTCTGCCCATGAAGCCGGGGGTGGTGGAACTGCTGACTGCATTGCGTCAAAATGGGATCATGACTGCCATTGCATCCTCCACGCGCCGTGCCATTGTATATGAGGAAATCGGTGAGGCCGGCCTTCTGGATCTGTTTGATCAGATTCTCTGCGGCGATATGGTGGAAAGAAGCAAACCGGATCCGGAGATATTCCTGAAGGCCTGCCAACTTCTGGGAGTCAGACCGGAAGAATCCTATGTAATAGAAGACTCCTATAATGGGATTCGCGCGGCATATGCAGGCGGTATGCATCCGATTATGGTGCCGGATCAGCTGGAACCGGATGAGGAAATGGCGGAAAAGGCAGAGATCATCTGCAGGGATCTGTTTGCTGTGATCGAATATCTGAATTTGAAATAGGGTGCCTGGCTCTGACTATATGTGTTACTGTTCAGAGCCAACCTCGAAAACACTGTGTGTTTCCTCGGTGTGGCGTATCCGCCAAATAGA
>JBJELP010000087.1:0-3151 GCA_051879215.1 Lachnospiraceae bacterium | reverse complement strand
ATATTTCCACCGAATCCGGACACAATCAATGACTCTGTTTTCAATTAATACAAACGTCAGCTCTGTACCTATGGCAATTACCGTGGCCAATGCAGCTCCGTATGCTCCCATTGCAGGAAAACCAAACAGGCCGAAAATAAATATTCCATTCAGAACCACATTGATTACCACAGCAATGCCTCCATACAGCGTACTGCGAATAATTCGTCCGCTGTTTTTCATCATGCACAGATAGACCTGCGGCAATGCCTGCAGCAAATAGGACCAGCTGGCTATTCTGAGATAACCGGCACCTGTCCTGATCAGTATGGTGTCAGATGTGAAAATTTTCATCAGAATCTCCGGAAACCACTGTGCTGCCAGAAAAAATGCCGATGCAACTGTCACGGATATCTGCAGCGCTGCTGCCAACAGCTGATGCATGGCCTGGAGATCTCTTTTTCCCCAATACTGGGCAGCCAGAATAGTCATTCCCACAGTCAGAGCACTGAAAAACAGATTCAGGACAAACTGAACCTGTGTAGCCAGCGATACCGCCGACAGAGAATTCTGATCCAGCATGCCGAGCATCAGTGCATCGGAAACACTCACCATAGATGCCAGCAGATTCTGAAGAGCAATGGGCAGAACAAATCCTGCTATTTTCAAACCCACTTTTTTTCTGCCTGCCGGCTGTTGATTTTTCTTCATTTGTTTCTCCTATTTATACAGGGCCTTGCATTTTTCTCAATTGATAATATAATAATAATCATCTGTTACATGGGATTCAATAACAATAATCTTTAAATAATATAACGATTGTACTTTTTACCGTATGGGAGAATATGACATGAGAGATAAAGAAATCCATATTAACCTGATGCCGGATTCTTCGGAAATCATTCCTTATAACTGCGCAGGAATCCCAATTTACATACGAAGCGGATGGCTGTCCATGTATGCAGGCATGCGTTCCCTGTGCCACTGGCATGATGATATGGAATTTATAAGAATTCATGAAGGAAATATGTGTTACTGGATCAATGGAAAAAACATTCTCCTGAAAGAAGGAGACTGCCTGATTGTAAATAGCAGACAGATGCATTACGGATATTCTTACCGGAAAGAGGACTGTGATTTTACATGTATTCTTCTGCATCCTGATCTACTGCCTGAACAGCCTCTGCTTCGAAAAAAACTGATCGATCCGCTGATTCTGAACGCTGGTTTTGAGTATCTGCACTGTAATACATCAGACACAGCTGCATTCAGCATAAGACAATATCTTGATATGATTATTGAAATGGAAAAGGAGCAGCGAAGGGCATATGAATTGCAGATTGCCGGAGTTATGGGACTGCTCTTCGGAGAACTGATCCGCCATCCGACAATGAATACAGACTTGACTTTGGCAGAACAGGATCCGGATACAGTTATCCATCAGAACATGATTTCCTATATTTACAGGCATTATCCGGAAAAAATCGGTCTATCGGATATTGCGGAGGCCGGAAATGTGTGCCGCAACAAATGCTGTCAGATATTTAAAATCTATACCGGCCAGTCGCCTATTGAGTTTTTAAACCGGTACCGCCTGGAGGTAAGCCGTAATCTGCTTGGAAATAAGGACCTGAGCATACTGGAAATTGCCCTTCGCTGCGGTTTCAATCACTCCAGCTATTATTCCAAATTATTCTTCCGGGCTTATCAATGCACACCGACTGAGTATCGTGACGGTTTGTAACCTGAAGTCTCTGAACGAAACAAATCGTCAGATGCTTTTAATTTTGGTATTTTAAAACGATTGAACCGGTATTCCGTCCAGAATATTTCTGATCTGCTTATTGATCAGCTTCTCAGCCATTTCAAGTCTGCCTTCTGGAATTCCATCACGATTCTGAAAATAGCTTGTCTGGATATACAGAAATTAATCCTGAGCAATTATGCAGTGTTGATGAAGTTTATAAAAATGCAGGGCGATTTCTAACTACCCAGACACTTCTGAAGGCTGGGACAATATCGTCAAAGATGCACTTTTCGAATATAATATAAATGGTGATACTTCTCTTTAACATAAAAAGAGATATAGCTGCCAATGTTTCTCTTAAATGAAACTTCTGTATTTGTGTTCGAACACAGATAAAAAAAGAACAAATCGAAAGGAGAAACACAAAATGGAAAAAGAAGTAAATATTGCTGAGAAGGTGAAAAGGAAAATGATCATTAACTGAGGCTGCACCCGCAAGTGCAGCCTCGTCGTAAGATACCAGCATTTTATTAAAAAATAGCTTGTTCCGGCTCCAATTCCGCATTTTATCGTTTAATCAGCACCACCGCCACATCATTCACATTGGTTCCTGTGGCTCCGGTTACGATCAGACCATCGGATTTTTTCAGGGCATGATAGGCGTCGTTTTCCTGCAGAACCTGAAAAATATTGATTCCCGCTTCTTCAAGTATACCTGCTGTCCTGCCATCACAATATCCACCTGCTGCATCTGTGGGTCCATCTGTGCCATCACTGCCCACACTGAAAACGGCCGTATCGGAAAGACCTGCAATTTTTTCTGCAGCTGCTAGAGCAAGTTCCTGATTTCGTCCGCCTTTTCCTTTTCCAGTGAGATGGACGACCGTCTCTCCGCCTGCGATAAACGCCAGGCTTTCGCAGGTTTCCTGATGGCTTTTCGCAATTGCACCCAAAAAAGCACCTGCTTCTTTTGCCTGGCAATCCATCTGGTCTGTCAGCAGGATTGTGCGGTATCCCAGCTGTTCACAGGCCGCCCTGGCTGCTCTGCAGAGATTTTTCACACTTCCCGTGATAACAGTTTCCACATTATCCAATCGTTTCGGCGTTTCTTCATGCAATAATTTCCATGCTTCTCTGCTTAACTCCAGTTTATATTTCTCTGCAATCTGAAGTGCATCTTTACATGTACTGCTGTCAGGATAAGCCGGGCCGGAAGCAATCATATCCAGAGGATCACCCAGAATATCACTCAAAACGATGCTGTATACATGAGCCGGTTCACAAAGCTGCGCAAATTTCCCGCCTTTCACAGCCGAAAGGCGCTTCCTGATTGTATTGATCTCTGTTATATCGGCACCACAGGCCAGCAGATGCCCGGTGATCCGGGAAAGCTCTTCAGCTTCAACCAGAGGCTTTTCAAACAGG
>JBJELP010000086.1:0-14183 GCA_051879215.1 Lachnospiraceae bacterium | reverse complement strand
AATCTGCTGCCTTTTCCAGATCTTCATTGTGTGCCAGAATATTGGCTGTAACATATACTTTTACCCCATGTGCATGTGCATAGCGAATGCCCTCTTCCAGATCTTCCATGGAAAAGTTCTTCGCTTTGGCACGAAGGCTGAAGGCCTCTCCGCCCACATACACTGCATCTGCGCCGTAATAGACAGCTGTTTTCAAAACCTCAAGACTCCCTGCCGGAATCAAAAGTTCAGGTTTTCTCATGATTTCCTCCATACCGGTCAGTCCTTTGTATCAGACATCCGATTCTGATTCCAACAGATGGAACCATTATCCCTCTGTCCCCAGAGACTGACTCGCAATTAATCAGTATTTTTTTACACTGAGAGTTACACCGTCTCCCACGGTAAGAACGGAGGTTTCCAGTGCATCCGTATGTTTCAATGCATACAAATATTCTCTCATGCGATTGTGTATGGTACGGTTGCGCCGCACCACACCGTATCTGGATTCCACCAGCTGTCCATCCTGCAGGATATTGTCGGAGATCAGGATCCCGCCCGGTTCCAGAAGCCTCATGACAGATGGCAGAAAATGGATGTACTGTCCTTTGGCAGCATCCATAAAGATAAAATCAAAATACCCCTCCAGCGATTCCAGCACTTCCGCTGCGTCACCGGCAATGAGATGGATCACATCTTCCTTGCCTGCCCTGCGGAAGTTGTCACGAGCCAGAGGGATTCGTTTTTCATATTTTTCAATGGTGGTAATTGTGCAGTTTGCCGGCATGACTTCACTCATCAGAATGGCTGAAAATCCGGTTGCTGTACCGACTTCCAGAATCCTGTGAGGCTGTTTCATCCGGATCAGACTCCGCAGAAGACTTCCAGTCTCTCTTCGTATGATCGGAACCCTGTCACGAACGGCTTCTTCTTCAATCGCTGCAAGAACCGGCGTATAATCCGGTTCCAGTGATCTTATATATTCGGTTGTTCTTTCATCAATAATCATCCGATCACCTCTTTGGAAATTCCTGTCATTTCAGGATGACGGTCCGTCATCAAGAATCAGTAATATTTCCTTACTTGTCATTGCGGTACTCAGTGTATACTCACCGGGAAGCAGATGCTTTTTATAGAAAAGCTTCTGACACAGGAAATTAACCTTGCTTCGGATCAGACCTGCATCCACCAGCTTGTCCGCAATTTCATCTGTTGTTTCCCCCTTTTTCACCTCGATCGTAACTTCACGGCCGGGGGGCGAAGATACGGCAGGTGAGGCAAACAACTGATATCCGAAATCATAGCCTGCACTGATCCCAAGGAACAGAACAATGATAAATGCAGTCAGAAAAATCAATATGGCCGTCATGCCGGACAGAATCGACTTTTTCTGAACTTCGTTCTTCGTAATATCCTTCCGTGCCATAGAGAATCCTCCTGTGTATTCATTTCGGTTCCGCAAAAGCGGAACCGATCTTATATCCATCTGTTCCGATGTCAGACCGGATACCCGGATGATCTGACACCGGATTGCATATTCTTTTTGCCAGCCTTTTTCTTCCTGTTATACTTCCATAATAATAGGAAGAATCATAGGACTTCTTTTCATCTTTTTCCATAAATAATCACTGAGATTATCACGGATTACAGTTTTCAGGCGCACCCAGTCTGTAATATTGCGCCGCAGACAATCGTTTACTGCATTGCATACAATTTCTCTTGCTTCTTCCATCAGATCTTCCGATTCTCTCACATATACAAAACCTCTTGAGACAATATCGGGTCCTGCGAGAAGTTCATTGGAATGTTTTTCAAGAGAGAGTACCACAATAATGATTCCGTTCTGGGATAAACTCTGTCTGTCACGAAGGACAATATTGCCCACGTCACCGACACCGAGTCCATCCACAAGGATGGATCCGGAATGAATCTTTCCGCTGATCACAGCGGTCTCCTCATCCAGTTCCAGAACGTCACCGGAATTCATCATGAAAACATGGTCACTGGGAATTCCAAGACTGCATGCAAGATCTGCCTGTGACTTTCGATGACGGAATTCTCCATGGACAGGAATTGCAAATTTGGGATGCAGCAGGGAATAGATCAGTTTGATTTCTTCCTTGCAAGCATGACCGGATACATGGGTATCAGAGTAAATAACATGGGCACCCTTAATGGAAAGTTCGTTGATAATCTTTGCAACGGCTTTTTCATTGCCGGGAATGGGACTGGAACTCAGGATAATCGCATCCCCCGGTTTAATCTGAACTTTTCTGTGGATGCCGGCTGCCATACGGGACAATGCCGCCATGGACTCACCCTGGCTTCCTGTGGTAATCAGGACGGTCTTTTCATCGGGATAATCTTTCAGGGAATCCAGATCAATCAGAGTTCCATCCGGTATCTTCAGATAGTCCAGTTCGGAAGCGGTGGAAATGATGTTGACCATGCTGCGTCCTTCCACAACAACCTTTCTTCCATACTTATACGCTGTATTAATAATCTGCTGCACACGGTCCACATTGGACGCAAATGTGGCAACAATAATACGGTGACTGACATTCTCTGCAAATAACGTATCAAAGGTTTTGCCCACTGTCCGCTCGGACATGGTAAATCCTTCCCGGATTGCATTGGTGCTGTCGCACATCAATGCCAGTACACCCTTTTTGCCAAGTTCGGCAAAACGCTGCAGATCAATGGCATCACCGAAAACAGGTGTGTAGTCAATTTTGAAGTCGCCTGTATGAACAATCGTACCAACCGGTGTAAAAATAGCAAAAGCTGCTGCATCAGCTATGCTGTGGTTGGTTCGGATAAATTCCACACGAAAATGGCCCATATTAATGGACTGTCCGTACTTCACAACTTTTTTCTTGACTGCCTTTAAATTGGTATGCTCTTTCAGCTTATTCTCAATGATACCGATCGTAAGCTTTGTACCGTAGACAGGAACATTGATATCGCGCAGTATATAGGGGAGAGCGCCGATATGATCTTCATGTCCATGGGTAATAAAAAAACCCTTTACCTTTTCAATATTTTCCTTCAGATAGGTAACGTCCGGAATTACCAGGTCAATGCCGAGCATATCGTCACCCGGAAAACTCAGACCGCAGTCAATGACAATAATGCTGTCATCATACTCCAGTGCTGTAATATTCATGCCGATTGATTCCATACCACCTAAAGGAATAATACGCAACTTATGGTTTGTTTCTGATTTCAATTAGTTACCTCCGTGCTCTTGCCGCATTGCGGCGGATGATCTGAACATGGAGAAAACGGAAATAAAAACTGAATACTTCGTTCCTGACGCTGCACAAAGCCCTGCGTACAGCGGTCATTTCCGAATAGTCATAACTGAATCGCCTGATTTCCTCATCCGATCAGTCTGCCCTGCTGTGATCCGTTTAACAGCAGGGCGGGACCAGAACAGCATGCTGCTCTAGCCTTCTATTGAAACATCGTCCATCAGGTTCTGAAAAATATCCAGTACACCATTCAGTTCATCTTCATTTTCAACCATGACATAAACTGCTTCTGATTCACCCGGCATGGAGTCGTCTCTGAAGATATAGCACTCTGCATCGTCGCAATCTTCATCATACAGACTGTCATCTGCTGCCAGCAGATACTCCTTACCGTTGAATTTTGTTTTCTCTACTACATAAAGTTCCAGTTCCTCTCCATCCTCAGTAATGAGAGTAATACTGCTTTCCTGATTCATTTCTTCTCCTCAAATGACGCTTTGATTGACTGCATATCCAACCATGTCTGTAAAATCATTGCGGCAGCGATCTTGTCAATCACTGCTTTTCGGTTTTCCCTGCGAACCCCTGACTCCATCAGCACTCTTTCCGCTGATACTGTGGTCAGACGCTCATCCTGCAGTTCGACCTGCAGCCCGGTACGTTTTTCCAGCATGGCCTGAAACTCACGTGTTGCCTGCACACGAGGGCCCTCTGTATTGTTCATATTCAGGGGATATCCAAGTACAATCTTCTCTACATTGTATTCCTCAATGATCTGCTCTATACGCGCAAGAGTTTTTCTCAGTTTATTCTCTTTCGGGCGCTCAATGGTTTCCAGTCCCTGTGCGGTAAATCCCAGAGGATCACTGATGGCAACTCCCACGGTTTTCGATCCATAATCCAGTCCCAGAACCCGCATCTTATCTCCTGTTGATCCGGTTTTCCAGATAATAATGCATCAGTTCTTCCAGAATTTCATCGCGCTCCAGCTTCATGATCATGCTGCGTGCACCTTTATGACTGGTAATATAGGTCGGATCACCGGACATAATGTAACCGACAATCTGACTCTGCGGATTGTATCCCTTTTCAATCATGGCATGGCAGACAGCATCCAGAACCTTTTCCACATTGTTTTCGCTTTCGTCCTGTGACACTTTAAAATACTGTGTATCATTTACGTTACTCAAATTATCACTTCCTTTTTTTTATTCCGGGCAATACTCTCTTTTATTCTAATACATTTTGGAAGTTTCGGCAAGTAAAAGTAACAGAATCCATCGTATCCAGACAAACCAATACTCTATGACAGTTTTATCTGCTTTCCGTAATGATCATATTCTTCTCATTGACTCCGCGGGCAACTGCGGTGTGAATCACATTGGGTTCACTGCATTTCAGCAGACATTTTACATATTCTTTTGTATGTCCCGCCCGCCAGATTTCTCCGTCACAGGTGACTTCATCTTCTGTCAGTATTTCCACGGGTCTTCCCACATACCATGTGAGATATTCTTTCTGCATTTTTTCTGCAGCTTCCATCAGACGGTGGCTGCGTTCGGTTTTTACCGGATCCGGCACCTGTCCGCTCATGGCATCTGCTTTAGTTCCCTTTCTCCGGGAATATTTAAATACATGCATTTCGGCAAAACCGACTTTTTTCACAAAGGCCAGAGTCTTTTCGAATTCTTCCTCTGTTTCCTGAGGAAATCCTGCAATCACATCTGTGGTAATAGCCGGATGCTCAAAATATCGACGGATCAGCTGACATTTGTTATAGTATTCCTCTGCTGTGTAATGTCTATTCATCCGTTTCAGCGTTTCATCGCATCCGCTCTGCAGGGAAAGGTGAAAATGCGGACAGAATTTGTCGCATGCTGCCAGCGGCTCGATAAAATCTTCCGTGATAATATTGGGTTCCAGAGAACCGAGACGGATTCGCCGGATTCCTTCGATTTCAGCCGCTTCCAGAATCAGTTCCTGCAGAAGTGTTTTTTTCTCCTCGTTCAAATCCCTGCCATAGGAGCTCAGATGAATGCCGGTCAGAACCACTTCTTTAAATCCCTGTCCGGCCAGTGTCCGGATTTCAGAAAGAACCGACTCCATACTGCGGCTTCTTGCCCGTCCCCTGGCATAGGGGATCAGACAGTAACTGCAGAACTGATTGCAGCCGTCCTGAATTTTCAGAAATGCTCTTGTACGGTCTTCCGTGGCGGTCAGGAACATTTCTTCATAGGCTTTTTCATGTTTCAGATCATCAACCGCCTCCTGAACCTGATGATTTTTCTCGTATTCTTCCAGAAGCTCATAAAGACGGCTTTTCTGATTGCTTCCGATAATCAGATCGGCAGATCCGTCTGCAAGAATCTGTTCTCTGGATGCCTGTGCATAACAGCCCACAGCAGCAATAATGGCATCCGGATTCTTCTTTCTGGCCTTGTGAAGCATCTGACGGGATTTCTGATCCGCAATATTGGTAACAGTACATGTATTTATAATATACACATCTGCTGTATCCTGAAACGATGTGATTTCATAGCCATGTTCTTTCAGCTGTGACTTCATAACTTCCGTTTCATAAGTATTTACCTTACAGCCCAATGTGTGGAACGCTGCTTTTTTCATTACAATCTCCTTTCCGCTTTACAGGAATTATGCTTGACATCGTGTCTTTATATTAGTAAAATCTAAAGTAATCAGATGCGTTTCGATGAGGTATCAATGCCTTATCCGCAATGCAAACTATTTTTAAAGGAGGACTTTCCTGTGAAAACCATCAATATCATGTTAAACTCAATCGATAAAGTAAAAGCTTTTGTTAATACCCTGACAAAGTTCGATTGTGATTTTGACCTTATCTCCGGAAGATACGTTATCGATGCAAAATCTATCATGGGTATCTTCAGCCTGGATCTTTCCAAACCCATCGAGCTGAATATCCATGCAACAGAAAAGATTGATGAAATTCTGGAAGCATTAAAACCCTATACTGTTGAATAATCGATTGATCTGATTTCGCTTTTATAACAGTAATTATGCACATGTATCAAAAAGGCGGATGTCCTGTATGGGCATCCGTCTTTTTTCTGATATTATGCTTCGCTTTCACACCATACGGTTTCAACCGTGTTGATTGCAGTTTCATACAATTCTTCGATCACGCCATTCAGATTCTGTTCGGAACGCTTGATGATCTTCAGATTCGGTTTTGTAACAGGATGCTTGGCAACAAAGATGGTACAGCAGTCTTCATAGGGCAGAATGGAGGTCTCAAAGGTACCGATCTGCTGTGAAATTTCAACAATATCCTGTTTGTCAAAGCCCACCAGAGGACGGTATACAGGCATGGTGCATACTTCATTGGTTACCGCCATGGACTGCATGGTCTGAGAAGCCACCTGTCCGATGCTTTCTCCTGTGATCAGTGCCAGACAGCCTGTATTTTCCGCCAGATCCTGTGCAATCTTCATCATATATCGACGCATGATAATCGTCAGTTCATCATGGGGACATTTCTCATAAATTGCCAGCTGTATATCTGTAAAGTTTACAATGTGAAGATTAATGGGACCGGAGAAGGCTGCCACTTCCTTTGCCAGATCAATCACCTTCTGTTTTGCACGTTCACTGGTATAAGGCGGAGCATGGAAATACACGGCATCAATGACTACACCTCTTTTGGCAATCATATATCCTGCAACCGGACTGTCAATTCCTCCGGATAACAGCAGCATGGCCTTTCCGTTGGTGCCGATGGGCATACCGCCGGGCCCCTTTACGGTTTTGGAATAGATGTTAATCTTCTGACGGATTTCAATATGGAGCATGACATCGGGCTTATGTACATCCACATGTACATTGGGTACTTCATTCAGAATCACCTCACCCATTTTATAACAGATTTCATTGGAATTCAGGGGATAGTTTTTACGGGCCCTTCTGGCCTGTACCTTAAAGGAATAATTTTCCTCTTCCCCATAGGTTTCTTTCATATAGGAAACAACGGTTTCACACAGTTTTTCCCAGCCTTCATCTTCCACCTGAAGCATGGGACAGATCCCCTGAATGCCGAAAACATGCTGGAGTGCACTGTAAACATCTTCCTCGTCAAAGTCATCATCTTCTGCCATGACGTAGATACGTCCGTCTTCCTTTGTGACCTTGAAATTTCCCTCAATCCGGCGAAGTGCACGGCGGATCTGTTTCATCAGTGCGTCCTCAAACAGATACCGGTTTTTTCCCTTGATACCGATTTCTGCATATTTAATCAAAAAAGCACGAAAATTCATAATTTACTCCTTTATATTCGTTTGTATCTGCGAAGTACCGGTACCAGTTCCCTGATCACCGAAACCGTATAATCAATCTCACTTTCCGTGGTGAAAACACCGAAACTGAATCGAAGGGTACAATCCAGCAGATCCTTTTCCACGCCAATACTTTTCAGTGTGCCGCTGAGGGCCGGATGATTGGAGGAACAGGCAGAACCGGCGGATACATAGATTTCCCGTTCTTCCAGTGCATGAAGAAGCACTTCACTCCGGATTCCGCGGAAACTGATGCTGACAATCTGCGGAGCCCCCACATCCAGAGGCTGACCGTTAATCACAATGCCTTCCAGATCAGAAAGACCATCCACCAGACGGTGTTTCAGTTCATACATTTTCCGGATTTTTTCCTCGTGATCTTTATATATTTCATGAACTGCTTCGCCAAGACCCACCACACCGGGGACATTTTCCGTGCCGGAACGCATGCCTTTCTGCTGACCGCCGCCCAGAATCAGGGGATCAATTTTCACCTTATCCCGGATATAGAGGAAACCGGTTCCCTTGGGTCCATGTATTTTATGGCCGCTGACGGACAGAAGGTCAATTCCCTGTTTTTTCGGGCGGATCACATATTTGCCGTATGCCTGAATTGCATCCACATGAAAAATAATATCCGCTTTTTTTCTACGGATGATTTTGGCAATTTCTGCAATGGGCTGAACAGAACCGATTTCATTGTTCACATACATGACAGAAACCAGGATGGTTTCCGGGCAGATTGCCTCCTCCAGTGCCTTCAGAGATACCACACCTTCATGACTGACCGGAAGTATGGTCACACGAAATCCCTGTTCTTCCAGAAACCGCATGGTATTGGCCACCGATGCATGTTCAAATGCAGTGGTAATCAGATGCATGCCCTTTCTTTTGTTGGCCATGGCGGCACCGATCAGTGCCATGTTATTGGATTCTGTCCCGCCGGATGTGAAAATGATTTCCTTTTCACTGACCCGAAGGCTTCTGGCAATCTCTTCCCTTGCTTCTTTCACACATTGTTCGGCACGAAATCCTTTCATATGAAGAGAGGACGGATTGCCATACTCCTCTTCCATCACTTTCATCATTTTATCACATACCCGGGCATATACACGGGTCGTGGATGAATTATCAAGATAAGCTTCCATATTATAATCTGAACCTCCAACTGCAGGACCATGAATTTCTCCATAATGCGCTGCTGAAATCGCTCTCTATTACATCATTATATTCGTAATATGTATCATGGTTCCAATACATATACCAACATGGATAATGCTGCCAGACCTGCGGTTTCTGTCCGAAGAATCCTTCGTCCCAATGATATGCTTTTCCATCCTGCTTCTGCAGCCTGTTCCACTTCTTTTTCGTCAAAACCGCCTTCCGGTCCGATAAAAACCCCGATTCTGACAGGGTTTGCAGCTTTCGATTCTGCTTCGACGGATTCCGCAATCTGTTTCAGATAACTGCGAAGGCCTTCCATTCCTTCTGCATTTTCATAGGGCAGAATCTTCCATTCAAAATCTGCTGCCATGGCAAGGGCCTGGGAAAAGCTGACCGGCATGGAAACTTCCGGAATCTGAAGGCGTCCGCTCTGTTTTGCAGCACTTTCCGAAATTGCATTCCATCGTTTTACTCTGGATGCTGCTTTTTTGGCATCCAGCTTCACAACAGACCGTTTCATTGCCACCGGAATCACTCCGCGGGCCCCAAGCTCCACCGCTTTCTGGATGATCAGTTCCATCTTATCACCCTTGGGAAGACCCTGGAAAAGATAAATATCCGCAGGCAGTTCCACAGCGGATTCTTCCTGGCTTTCAATTCGAAGAAGGATTTCCTGACTTTCAAGAGACTCGATCACACAAAGATAATCCTCTGTACTTCCCGCACTGATCCGAACTTCTTCCCCCGGTTTCATTCTCAGAACATTTTTTATATGATTCACATCATCACCGGTTATCACAATCTGTTCACCTGTAATCTGTTCCGGTGATACAAAAAAACGGTACATACGCGTCTCTCCTTCCTCAAGTATAAGCCATACTGAACAACAAACGGTTTCATGCAGAATACGAATCCATGCTAAACCATCTCATTATATACGAAAAGAGCCCGTTTTACAATACTTATCTTCCACGGTTATCCGCTTTCCGCCGGTTATCCGGATACATCCGGCATCTGCTGTATTCCACCAGCGTATCTTCCGGTCCTGAAATCGATTCAGAACCTCCGGATGCGGATGCCCGTATCGATTGTTTTTCCCGCTGGATATCACCGCCATCGCCGGACGGATCGCCTCCAGAAATGCTTCGGATGTGGAAGTTCGGGAACCGTGATGTGCTGTCTTCAATATAAGAAAAGTGTCCGTTTTTCCCCCGGCGGCAGAGTTCACTTTTTCTCCGGCGGCAGAGTTCGTATCTTCTGTGGATGCAGTTTCATCTGTTTGGGATCGCTGCAGCCGGTTTATTACTGCCTCTTCTCCCCGTTCTTCCATATCACCGGTATATAAAAACTGCAGATTTCCTGCCGTCAGCAGCAGAACAGCCGATTGGTCATTGGAATTTCCATCCAGGCAGGATTCTCCCGGATGCAAAACCTCCAGACGGATCGGATCGTTCCGGGAAAATACAAGCGAATCTCCTGCCTGAATATATTGAATCGGATGCATGTTTTCAATCTGAAGGGCAGCTTCACTTCCCTGAAAAACCGCCGGCATCAGAATCGTCCCGATGGGATATCCGTTTTCCAGCAATTCCAGCATCCCGGAATAATGATCCGAATCCGGATGGGTGATGAACCAGTAATCCACTGCACCAATGCCTTCATGTAGAAAAAACGGTTCGTAAACATATTCACCGATTTTTTTCCGGCTGCTGCTTCCCCCATCGATACAGATAACCGTCCGGTTCCAGGGCATTTCAATCACAATGCCGTCCCCCTGCCCCACGTCCAGATAAACAGAAGAAATCCATGGAAGGGGGACTCGCTTTAACAGCAGCACAGACACCGGAAGCAGCAAAAGGCAGCGGTTCCACCGGCTTCTTTTGTGTTTCCGCAGCAGTATTCTCCATTTCTTTCCCAAAAACACGAAAAGAAATGCAAACCATAACAAACACTGCCACCATCTGGGCTGTCCGGTCACCAGACAGGAAAATGGAATCCCTTCAGCCAGCAGACAGATTTCCCTGAAAAACTGCAGAATGACATGGGCTGCACCCAGCAGACAGGTTCCAAAGGGATTCCAGAGAAATCCGGCCAGCAATCCGGTAAAAGCGGACAGTAAAACCATTCCCATCCACGGAACCGTCATCATGTTGATCAAAACAGCAAATACCGATATTTTTCCCTGAAACCACATCTGTGCCGGCAGCGATACCGTCTGAAGCAAAACCGATGACATAACTGCCTTCTCCCAGGGCTTTTCCGGGCAAAAAATCGCCTCACACAGGGGAAACAGAATTCCGATGCCCAGTACGCAGCTGTAAGTCATCAGAAATCCGGACTGAAACAGCATAAGCGGATGGTCTGCCAGAATCAGTATTCCGGCCAATGCGATTCCTGTGAGAAAGTCATAGGTTTTCCCTGTAAATTCCGCCAGCAGAAAAAGAAGAAAGCAGATAACCGCCCGCACCGTAGAGGTTCCGCTGCCTGTCATCAGGCAGAAAACAACGGTGATTCCCCCGGCCAGCAAGCTTCCTCCTGCCAGTCCCAGCACTGTTTCCCGGAGAATCCGGAAAACACCCATTCCCAGAATGCTGATATGAAGACCGCTGATGGTCAGCAAATGGATAATTCCTCCTTCCATGAACAGTTCTTTCCATCGTTTGGGCAATTCACTTTTCTCTCCTGTCACCAGACAAATCAACACACCGGCATCCTCTTCCGAAGCAATTTCATGGAATTTATCCCGGATCTTCTGTTTCCATTCATATAATGTCAGAAGAAAAAAGGACTTCCTTCCGTAAAAAGAAACCATTTGCATAGAGCAGCTGACCTGACCTGCAATGCCCAGACTGCGGCAATATTCCCGGTAATCGAATTCTCCCGGATTGGTTCCTTCATTATAAAGAGTAAATATTCCTGTAAATCGGATTTGTCTGCCGATGGCAATCTGCTGGTCGGTTTCCAGGTTATTTTCCAATATCACATGGAGTTTCCCCGGCAGAGTATCATGGTCTGTACCGTCCAGCTTTATATGACAGATCTCCAGAATCAGATTTCCGTTTTTCTCACTGATTCCGCTGATTTTTCCGGTTCCGGTTATTTCTGTCCGGTCCCAGGCATCATATCGGGATATCTCCATTGCTTTCCCACACAGGATAAAACCGACCAGAAAGCACAGGCCGGCAGCAACCCCGTGGTACAGACTTCGTTTTCTGTCCTTCATAAGAAACAGCGCAGTTAGAACCGCACCGGCCATACCGGTCAGACACAGGAAAAAACAGAATGGCCCGGCACCCATCCCCTGATAAAAATGATAAAAAAAAGACAGCCTGCTCCCATGTGCAATCGCCCGGGCAAGCTGTCTGCGTATAAAAATTCCTCCTGCCATTGATAGAAAGCAGGCAAATATTATTCTTCTGATGCGGATTCCTCCATGGTTTCTTCACTGTATACGTAGCTCATATCTTTGACAAAGGGTTCCGACAGGGAAATCAATTCTTTAAACTTCACATCCGAAGAACCGTTGACTGATATCTGAACCTTATTGACATCCGGCAGTTCCGACAGAGTGTTGACGATGGAATAAATGATCAGATTCGGATCAAAATCCTGTGTATTATTCAGAAATGTGGAATCAAAATTCACATAACAGGTACCGGTTTTTATGGTAATATCCTGCAGGGAAACTCCTTTCGGAATCGGTGCCAGTGCAGATTTATCCATGGGACCTGCCATCAGAAGGGTCATCACCATTTTTTCCATACTGAGTGATGCGTCATTGAGAACGGTCCGTTCCACTTCTTTCAGGGATTTTCCATCGGGATTAATAAAGTACAGCAGTACCGTATTTTTCTGTCTGGAAAAAATATCTCCGTTCAGCTCTGTCATAAACTGGTTGGCTGACATCTTGCCGATGGTTCGCTTATTGCTGTCGGTAATGGGCTGACCCTCCATCAGTATCTCCACATAATCCACCCCTTCAATCTGTGTCAGAGTCATGACCAGTGCCGCTCTGCAAAGGATTTCATCGGCATTTTCCTGCTTCTGATACTCTCCGGATACATCCAGCACAAGGAAAGGACTATTGTCACAGTTGACAGAGTAAAATTTCAGGTTAGACGGAACCGCAGGCAGAATACTGGGATCATCGGCTTTCTGCTGCTGCAGCATATTCAACAGTTCCCAGACCAGTGTTTCTGTGTTGTCCGCAGAACCGGCCTCATATTCCATACCGGTCAGTTCCGTTCCCTGGGTATTTTTGTAATAGATCGTATAGGTATTCTCTCCCGGTTCCGGATCCTTTTTCTTCATTATAAAAAAATAGAACAGACCGCACAGGAGAAGCAGGACAATGATAATAACTCCTGCCGCTATCTTTATATTTCTTTTATTCATATTATTGCATTTCAAATCGATGCTTCAGAGGACAGCGCCGGATTCGGTTCACGAAGCAACCATTCTCCTGCTCGAATCCGAGCGCATATACATTCAGATGTTACAGGTTAAGGAATATAGATCAGCGGGATTCGCACCACAAAGGTGGAACCTTCACCGTAATCACTGCTGACACGGATTACACCGTGATGCAGCTGAATAATATTTTTACAGATGGAAAGACCAAGTCCGGTACCTCCGGTTTCTCTGGAACGGGCTTTATCCACACGGTAAAATCGTTCGAAAATCTTTCCGATCTCATCTTCTGGAATACCCACACCGGTATCAACAATCTTCACATAGAAGTAAGTTTGATCGGCATTCAATGAAACATTGACACTGCCTCCATCCTTGTTGTACTTGATGGCATTCTCCACCAGATTGGAGATCACTCTGGAAAACTTCAATTCATCCACATCTGCCGAAACAGAACGGATGCTTTCCAGGGTTATACTGATATTTCGCAGATCGGCAGTTCCTGTGAGACGCTTCAGAACATTTTCCAGAAGTTCATTGATATTCACCCGCTCCACCTGAAGCACCGCATTGTTTCGATCCAGTCTGACCATTTCCAGAAGATCGTCAATAATCCGGCTTTCACGATCAATTTCATCGGAAATATCTGTCATAAACTCCTGATACAATTCAACAGGAGCCTCTCCCATGGCAATCAATGTGTCGGCCAGAATCCGTATCGATGTGATCGGTGTTTTTAATTCATGGGATACGTTGGAAACAAACTCCTGACGGCTTTCGTCCAGATGCTTCAGACGAAGCAGGGATTCATTGTAAACAGCGGACATCCTCGCTGTTTCCATACAATCATCCACAGAAATCGGCTCCATATCCCCCTGATTGGCACGGTTCAGGTTGTCTTCCAGACTCTTGAAAGGCCGCAGCAGCAGACCGGAAAAGAAAAAGGCAATCACACTGAGCAGAATGCAGACGGCAACCTCAATAATCTGATACCGTTTCTTCTGTCCCGCCACCATGTCTTCAATATTTTTCATGGAAGTGGAAACCACCATCACGCCTTTGATATTCT
>JBJELP010000085.1:0-14274 GCA_051879215.1 Lachnospiraceae bacterium | reverse complement strand
TTCTTCTCCGGATCCTTATAAAGATAGTTAAAAGCCTGCTCCAAACCAAATTTTTTAATTGTTGTTGATACATCCATGATTATGTTCCTCCATTAATTTTATCTTCTTGTTCTGGTTATCTGTTTTCTTCACATATCTGTTCTTCTTTTCCGCTGGTATTGTCCTCATTTTCATTCTGACCCAGGAATCTCTTTGTTACTTTCACAGTTTCCTTCACTGTCAGATGATTCATAATTCCTTCTGCAAACAGCCCGCATCCTGCAATGATACGGCTTGTCTGCCCTTCCTGAAAGGGTTTTATAATAATCAGTACGCCGAAAACAGCTGCTATAATGGAAAAGGTTAGTATCCATTTCCATGTTTCAAGCCCAAACACTTTTGCATCCTTTGCAGTCTGAACTTTTAAAACGGCATCCAGCAGGATCAGAAGCCCAAGCCCCGGGGAAAGATATGGCTGGATTCGTAAATTACATCCAAGTATGATTGCCCCCAGCACCATCAGAAACAATCCACAGGCCAGATCATACTGAAAAGCCAGATCATACAAATCATCGGAAAGATACCCGATAATCTTGACGATACCATAGGCAATTAATATGATGCCGCCGCAGATACATAATGCAAACTGCGATATAGACGGTACCATCATACAAACAGTTCCGGCAATATAGAAAATAACTGAAATCAGAATATATCCTCCTCTTGCCATACGTACTATTTTCAATGCCCTCACCTCCATTTCTTTCTTGCCTACATTCTATAAACCATTCCTGTCTTCTTCTATGGGCAAATACCTACCGCATATCCAAAAACCAGACACTTCTCCGGGCACTGTCCAGTTTCCATGTATTTCACCAAATTCCCATCTCCAATAAAAAAGGATGCAGAATTCAAATTCTGCATCCCGGTTTTATCAAATATTGGCTTTAATCCCTACGTATTCCCAGATCTCAGTATCTAACAGTAAAAATTCCCGGGTATCGATCGGCAACAGACTTTCTCATTAACTCTGCTTCCTGTGCTACCACGGCATGAGATTCACCCTTTCCCAGCTGTATCACTTTTATCCTCTTTTTCACAGGGTTCTACAACCACACTTGCAACCTTCTGTGTATCCACATAACCGCAGCACCGAAGTCCCTCGGATATCACTTTGTACCATTCACCGGAAGATAACCTGCAGATTGTGTGATCATCTAACCTGATCACACATATATTTTCCCTGCTGCAATTCGTGTCACAGGAAATACGATACATATTCTTTCGGCTGATTGCTCCAATCTCTTCCAGCAAATTGACCATACGGTATACCGTTGCCGTACCGATAGACGAATCCTCAGAAATAGCTTTATAATATATTTCCTTGCAGCTGGCACATTCTTCCTGCAATATGATATCCAGCAGAATTTTCCGCTGTTTCGTTATTCTGCAGCCATTTTCTTTCAGCCGCTGCAGCACCATTTCTTTCTGCATTTTTGTTCTGTGATAATTGGTTTCCAGTTTCTTTTCGGTCTTCAACACATCATTTTCCATGTTTCAGCCCCTTTCCAATAAAATGTCATTTTTCAGATAATGCCCGCACCAAAAGGTGCAGGCATCCATCTACTTACCATCATTATGACATTTACTGCTTTCATTTACGCTTCCGCATGTTTTACCGGAACAGCATCCGGCAGATGAGCATCCAATACATCTGGCACCTTTTTTCTTTTCTTTATATATATGAAGAATTGCCGCACCTACTAAAATCAGTAAAATTCCTATGACAATAATATTTTCCATCGCCGTTCCTTTCCGGTCGAGTCTGCAAAGCTTAGACTGCTTTCTTTAATTCATACTCTGCTGCAAATTTTTTATTGGTT
This sequence comes from Lachnospiraceae bacterium, assembly GCA_051879215.1. GTDB lineage: Bacteria > Bacillota > Clostridia > Lachnospirales > Lachnospiraceae > TWA4. The sequence goes on along the minus strand of JBJELP010000085.1, from coordinate 12,412 downwards.
CTGTAAATCAATCCCACGACTGCAGCCGCCATGGCAATGACTGCAATGAGTCCCGGAACAAATCCGTTTCCAAACGCGCCGGTTGTAATCAATGTACCAATCTGGTACACAAGGAAAGCAACCACATAACCGGTTCCCAACTGAAGAGCAATCCCGCCCCACAGCCACTTTTTGCTTTGCATTTCCGAATTCATGGCACCAAGGGCTGCAAAACAGGGCGGTGTAAATAAATTAAACATCAGATAAGCAAGAGCTGCCACTTTTGTAAGTGCCATGGCCTGTGCAACCACATTTCCGTCGCCAACCAGAGCAAGCTCTTCCGTATCAATAAATGCACTTAAACCATAGCATACCGCAAGTGTTCCCACAACATTTTCTTTTGCGATAAAGCCGGTTACCGCTGCAGCTGCCAGCTGCCATGCTGCAATACCCACGATTGGTACGAAAATAACGGCAATGGGAGAAGCGATTCCTGCAAGAATGGAAGTGCTTTCCATACCTTCCTCCACCACCTGCAGCTGCCAGTTGAAGGATTGCATGATCTGCACAATGGTATTGCATACAAGGATAATGGTTCCTGCTTTGATAATATATGCTTTTCCCCGTCCAAGCATGGAAATAACAGCCCTTTTCAGACTGGGAATCTTATATTCAGGCAACTCAATAATAAAGAAGGATTTTCTGAATTTATATCCTGTAATCGCATTTACCAATAATGCTCCAAACAGGATTAAAAGAATACCGACAAAATACATCAGAGTTCCCACCCAGGGGGTATCCGGGAAAAATGCACCGACAAACAATGCAATAACCGGCAGCTTTGCACCACAGGGCATAAACGGTGTCAGCATGGCTGTCGCTCTCCGTTCTCTCTCGTTACGGATCGTACGGCATGCCATAATACCCGGAATCGCACATCCGGTGCCGATAACCATGGGGATAACCGATTTGCCGGAAAGACCAACACGTTTAAAAATCGGATCCAGAACCACGGTTGCTCTTGACATGTATCCGCAGTCTTCCAGAAGAGCAATCAGGAAGTACATGACCATAACAAGGGGAAGGAAACCGACAACAGCACCTACACCACCGATAATACCGTCCACAAGGAGTGACTGTAAGAAAGGATTCGCATTTTCCACCAGACCGGCCACCCATTCCTGGAAGACCTCGATCCAGCCAACCAGCCAGTCTGCAATCCATGTTCCCACTGTGGACTGTGAAATATAAAACACGCCAAACATAACCAATGCAAAAATCGGAATTCCAAGCCAGGGATTCGTAAGAACTGCATCAATTTTATCCTGACCATTTTTCTCTTTCGTTAAAACTTTACGCTTTTCAACAGAGGAAACAATGGATTTTACAAAATCAAAACGTTTTCGGTCTTCTGCCTCTACTTTGCTTTTGTTATGTAAATCAATCGCACCCTGTACATAAGGTGCTTTCTGTTCACGTCCTTTTAAAGAAGCCGCTTTTGTTACCACCTCTTTTAATCCAATGTGGCCGGAAGAGGTTGAAACTGTCTTAATAACCGGGCATCCCAGCTTTTCAGACAAAAGCGATACATTAATTTCCGTATTCTTCTTTTCATTTACATCACTTTTATTGAGTGCAACAACCACAGGAATGCCAAGTTCAAGAAGCTGCGTGGTAAAAAACAGGCTTCGGCTTAAATTGGTGGCATCCACAATATTAATAATTGCATCGGGATTCTCGTTCTTTACATAAGCACTGGTAATACTCTCTTCCGATGTAAATGGGGACATGGAATATGCTCCCGGCAGGTCTACAGCAATCAGCTCTTCTGAACCATCATAATAGGACTTTTTGATTGGACTTTCTTTCTTTTCTACGGTAACACCCGCCCAGTTTCCGACTTTTTCATTCCTTCCGGTCAATGCATTATACATTGTAGTCTTCCCACTGTTGGGATTACCTGTCAATGCGATTCTCATGATGAATCCTCCTCTTTCATATAACAAATCTTTTTTATGAAAATAGTAAAATACTCTTATTCTTTATTTTATCTCAGCAAAACCGACGTTTGCTGTACAGCAAAATACCGATAAAATAATTGAATTACACGGAAATAGCTCTCGCCAAATCCATATCGATGTTATATCTGGCATCCTTAATGGAAACAACACAGCCGCCTTTTATGTGTGAAATTACAGTAATTGGTTCTCCACTGTAACATCCCAGAGAAAACAGAAAAGACTTCAGTTCTTCATCCTCAGCGTCAATATTTTTCACAATATATTCTTCTCCGGTTATTGCATCTGCCAAACTCATATCTTATGCCCTGCCTTTCCATACATATTCTGCTCAATCTCATACACTTCCAAATGAAGTTAGTATTTTCTAAAATTAGTTATCTATATTTAACTTTAATTAGTTTAATTTAACTAACATGTTTTGTCAATATTATTTCACGCTGATTCTGTTGATAAATCGTTTATTGAGATATTTTCTCATTAATGCATGAACAGCCGTTTTTTTCTGGCAGATATTTCCATATCTTTCAATGGGTCTTCATTTAATATGCGTTCATTCAATATGTCAGATACTACTTAAAATATTCTTTAAAGCAGATATGGAACTTGTGTGCGAACGAACAACCTTTGTATCCTGCCCTTTTACTTCCCTTAATGCATTCTGTACCATTTTATGAGATACGGTACCGGTAAAGAGGACAAGCAGATCCGGATTTCCGATTCCTTTCATACTGCTGTTCTGCTTGGGGAAAACTTTTGCTTTGCAATTATATTCTTCACATATTGCTTTATAATTTCGAACCATACATTCATTCCCGCCTATAATAACTACACTCATCTATTTTCCTCCTTTTTCATGATATTAGTTATAGATGGCTAACTCCTATGTCAAAAATAAAAGCATGACCTGTACCTCAAGTTAGTTTCCACTAACAAAGAGTATACTTTAGTCCTGCTTTATCTGTCAACGAGGTTTTCTGTTGTTGAGAAATGTTCTCTTTATGCGAGAATTTACTTGTTTTCAAACCGATCTTTGTACAATACTTTTACGACTTTTGCCGGTTTTCCCACGGTAACCCCATAATCCGGTATTTCTTTCATTTTCTTAACTGGGAATCTCCGCTATGTTCCCATCGTATAAGCTTTATGTTTATTCATCAATACTCGGTCAAAATTTCCATGATCAGCTGATAAACCTCTCCCGGTTTATCCATTTTCCGCATTTTTTCAATGTTCGCCTGGTCATTGCCCAGGCGAATGATTTCTTTAAACAAATCCAGATAATCCGTTTCACCTTTCTGTGAGAAAAAGAACATCATGTATACAGTTTCCCCGTCTTCAAAATGGATTCCGTTTCCGGCTACCAGCAGACTGAGTCCGTCCTCATACACACCTGCTTCTTTGTTGGCATGTGCCAGAGCGATTCCCCTGTTCACAATAATATAACTGCCGTATTCCTCCACATTTTCAATGGCTTTTTCCACATAACCGGTATCAAAATATCCATCCAGGATCAGATCTTCAGCTGTAATGCGCATTGCTTCCCGCCATTCCAGCTCACGTTTGTCCAGACGTACATACTTCAGCTGCAGCATTTTCATCAGAGCCGAATTTCTGGCAGTTTCTGACTCAATCTGCATCACATTTTCCAATACTCTTTTCAGTTCCCGCTCTATATAAGCAATCTTATTGCTGTCACCCATGGTATACACATCATAGAGTCTGAATAACATCGGGTACTGATCGGAAAGTCCATTTTCCTGTGCCTGGTTGCTGCACAGAATGGCACTCTGAATATTATTGATATCCTCAATGGTAAGAACAGGACTTACCACAACGACCGGAAGGCTGCATTTCGGAATTGCCACTGTAGAAATGATAAAATCAATCTCTGTCAGGCTTTTTCCAATGGTTTTCACCTGCTCGGTGGTCATGGTCCCGATAATATTCAGTTTAAAATAATTCTGTATCTGTGCTTCCAGATACTTACTGGTAGCCATACTGCCCGGGCAGGAGACAATTACATTACAGGGACGCATGTTGGCACGTTTCCGCAAAAGAGCCGCACAGATATGAATAACAATACTGTCCTTCATCCCGGAATTCATGCGGTAATTCAGATAGTTCTCCAGTATATAATATTTGTCTTCTGCTGCTGCCTTTACATCCTCAAACAAAGCTGCCGCCATGTCGTTATCCAGATCAAATTCAAAGGAGCTCCAGTTGCGCATGTTTCTGATATGGGAAATCAGGGATTTGATCAGAAGATCATCATTCTGGATTCCCATTTTAATCTCTCTGCCGATTTCCAGCAGAAAATGCGAAATTACGCCATAAAGTTCAAAATCATTGATGCTCTGAACTTCCGGATGCAGGTTTCGTTTCAGAATTTTCTGTTCAATTGCAACAATTTCGTTGCTCTTCAGGCTCATACCAGGCATATTACCTGCCACGTATTGGATCATTCTTCCGATTACATCCAACTGACGCGGCTTTTCCTTTATCAAAATGTTATGTTTCTGTCCGCTGTCGTGCAGATTCAGCAGCACAAAAATACATACGGCAATTTCAAAGAAAACCTCTTTTGCAAAAAAAACGTTATTTTCTTTGGTAAAACAGTTCATATTATAGAAAATCTGCTCCAGATAGTATCGGAATCCCGCCTTATTCATCAGATACTGCACAAAAAAAGCATCTTCACCGGATAATGAGGGCATCAGGGACAAAAACATATCGATCAGCATATTTTCTGCTTTTCCTTCTGCATTTTCCAGCTTGATCCCCCGTTTGTTTCTGGCAATAAAGGAAATTCCATACATTTCCAGATATTCCCGCACAACCTTGCAATCATTTACAATCGTATTCCGTGTGACATACATTTCATCAGCCAGCTGCTGCATGGAATAATATCCTTCATTCCTTAACAGTGTGATGACAATATAGAATTTCCTTTCTTCCAGAGACATTTTGTAAAGATACGGATCCATTCCATAAATCCGCTCCTGCAGTTCCGGCACCTGCCGCTTCTGATTCAGGTGAAGAGCATGTACATCGGCAGAAATCACATTGCCCATTCCGCAGTCCTGAATAAAATCCATTATTTCCTCAATGTCATTTCTCAATGTTTTTTCTGATATTCGATAATCCTCCATCAACCGCTGCAGTCGAAGCTCCTCCTCCGGATGTTTCAGCAGCCGCTGCAATATTTCTGTACTCCTTTTTTTCATGAATTTCCCCTCTGTTTATCGGATTTTGTCAGATAGCACAATATCCATGCAGGAGAATCCCTTCTCCCGCATGGACTTTTCACTGTTTCGAATCAGTTCTGTATTGTTATGTGTTCTTATTCAAGGCTGGCATGTCTGCGTGCCATATCTTCATTGGTTCCTTCCTCTTTCTGGCTCATCTTCAGAATGATCGCATCAAATACAACCAGAAGCATCTGTTCAAACAGACTTCCCAGAGGCTGTATGCTGGCTTTCGAATTGGAAAATTTAGTTGCTGATTCAATAATGATATCAGGTTTCTGAATTTTTCCAAGACTGGATTCCGTATTGGAACTGATCACCACCAAATCGACACCCTGTTTCACTGCAGACTGTGCAGTCATAACCACACTGCCGGTTTCACCGGAGGCAGAAGCGATAACCAGAAGATCTCCCTTTTCTACAGAAGGTGTGGTTGTTTCACCCACCACATAAGAATCCAGGCCGATCTGCATCAGACGCATGGCAAATGCTTTCAGCATCAGACCGGAACGTCCTGTACCATACACGAAAATTCTTTTATGGTTTTTAATTTTATCAATAATCGTATCAATATTTTCCGCATTCAAGCTGTTGACGGAAGTTTCCAATTCATTAACAATAACCTGTGCTACCATATTTCCTCCTATCTGTTCTCTTCCGGATATAAAAGAACTTTGCCGTAACCTTTGGGATTTGCAATAATCTTATCAAACATGGCCGGACCTTCACTCAGATTTACCTGATGTGTGATCATATCGGTCAGGTCAACCTTGTGATTTCCGATGTATTCTACTGCATTGGTCCATTCTTTTCCGGGATAAGGAGCAGAAATGGTGCACCATGAACCGATTACGTTCAGCTCGTTTCTCATGATTCTTTCAAAATAGAATCTCGGTACCGGCACATCTCCGTAAGGGATACCTACGTATACCACTTCGCCGCCTTTATGCGGAAGGCCGAGAACCCGTGCTGCCGTAAAGGGATTTCCGGCAGATTCAATGGCCAGGTCAACACCGTTGCCGTATTTTCTGATTTCATCGTGGAAATCAATGTTGGATGAATTGATCAGAACGTCTGCACCGAATTTCTTAGCAGTCTGCAGCTGTCCATCATCGATATCCAGTGCGTAAACAGTTTTTGCACCGAATGCCTTTGCCCATGCAATAGACATCAGACCAATATTGCCGCATCCAACTACTGCAACTTCGTAACCCATTTTAATATTGGTACGGTATAATCCATGAATTGCAACTGTGGCAGGCTCAACCAGTGCCCCTTCTTCAAAGGTCATTCCCTCTGTCATTTTTACCAGATTGATGGCAGGCATTTTGATGTATTCCGCGTAAGCACCCGGAGCATAGGCGCCAATGGTATTCAGAGATTCACATCTTGCAGGATGACCGCTCTTGCAATATTCACATTCATGGCATACCAGGTTGGGACAGCCTACCACATGATCACCAACCTTCACATTGGTAACGGCTGATCCGACTTCTTCAACGATACCGGCAAATTCATGTCCCCATACATTTCCGGGCACATAGGGTCCAAGACTTCTGTATCTGGCAATATCAGATCCGCAGATACCAACTGTTTTTACCTTAACGATTACTTCATCGGGTTTCTCAATTACCGGATTGGGTACATCCTCATAACGCAGATCCTGTACACCGTAAAATGCTAATGCCTTCATTATAAATTACCTCCATTTCTCAGTGCTTTCATATTATTTGTAATATCCTTAAAAAGGTATCCGCCAGAAACAAATACATTTGCACCTGCTTCACGGCAAACACGAATGGTTTTGTCATCAATGCTTCCGTCTACTTCCAGATCAATGTCACGGTCACCAATCATTTCATTGACACGACGGATCTTATCTGTAACCGAAGTCAGAAAATGCTGTCCGCCCTCACCGGGATTAACGGTCATCAGCAGAATCATATCAATATCATCCAGCAGATAACGAATGGTTTCTTCTGAAGTTGCAGGGCTGAGAACAACACCGGCTTTCACGCCGCGTTTGTGGATTTTCTGCATACAGCTGAGCAGACGTGTGGTGGATTCCTGATGAATTGTAATGATATCAGCTCCGGCATCAATGATACTGTCAATGTGTACTTCCGGGTTATCGATCATCAGATGCACATCCAGCGGAGTATGAGTCATACTTTTGATCATACGGATATGATCCGCACCAAATGCCATACGTTCTACAAAATGTCCATCCATTACATCCACATGCAGCAATTCTGCACCGTTTGCTTCAAGTTCTTCCAGCTGCTCACGGAATTTACTGAGATCCGCAGCAAATACAGAGGGGGATATTTTCAGTTCTCTCATATATGTTCTCCTTTAACCGATATGTTTCTGTAAATATTCAACGAGTTCATCATCCGGCAGTGTTCTGCACAATTCCAGTGCCTCCGAATCTCCCAAAAAGGTCATCATATTCTGTAAAGCTTCCAGATGTCCATTTGGATCCTTTATTGCCATATTGAAAATCATATCCGTTTCAATCGTTTCTTCGTCATCATCCATGCGTCTGAAAACAACCGGCTGCTCCAGCTTCAGAAAACAGATACTGTTCTCCACGATCGTATCATCCTTGCAATGGGGAATTGCAGTGGAAATATCTGTGGGCAATCCTGTGGGGTAGTCTTCCTCGCGCTTCAGACAGTTTTCAATAAAGCTTTCACCAACCAGGCCTGCCTCCATCAGTGCTTTTCCGCAGAGGGTAATTGCTTCTTTATCACTGGATGCAGAGCCATGGACAATTACATATTTATTATGTGCCATTTTACATACCTCTTTTTCTATCAGCCGCCAATCAGCTTATGTAATATCGATACGATCAGATTGCCCGGATTCCATCCAAAGTGGGAAGCAGTAACCATGGAATCAAAAGATACACCTGTAACAGACATCATCTGGGTCGCTTCTCCTGCAAACATATTGGCAAAGAACAGGGTAGCAAACATGATGATGGTCATGGTAACCAGAGTCCGGAATACATTTCCTTTACTGGTCAATACACACATGGGTGCCAGATAACATACCTCTGCCAGAATGCCCAGAGGGAAAAATCTCATATCAGGAACGATGAAGGCCAGAAGCACGGTAACGGGAATCATAATGGCTGTACAGGTAATACAACAGGGATCTCCAAGACCAAGGGCGATGTCCATTCCGATGTATATTTCAGCATCTTCACCCAGTTTACTCTGCATATACTCATTTGCCTTGCTGCCCAGAGGAGACAGACCTTCCATCATGATACTTACCATACGGGGAATCAGAACCATAACCGCTGCAATACCCATGCTGATGGTACAAAGGGAACCAAATGGCTGTTTCGTCAGCAGAGAAAGGAATGCACCTACGAACAAACCGATTACAGCCGGATCTCCCAGCACACCCAGTTTATTTCCAAGGGCGTTAATGCTCAGATCTACTTTGTTCAGACCGGGAATTTTGTCAATCAGCTTGTTCAGCAATTTACTGATGGGATAAACCCATGCACAAAAGGCCAGTGTGGTACAGGTCGTTCCGTCCAGTCCGTAGAACTCACCCCATTCCGGTGCTTCCCACTGTGCGAAAAACAATGCCGCGATGGCGCAGATCAGTGTTACAATAAAGCCCACAATCGCGCTGCCGAACAGTGCGTATGCCAGAGCGCCGGGAACCAGAAAATGCATGTAATTCCAGATATCTACGTTCAAAACCTTTGTAATTCTGAGACGAACCAGAATCAGATTAATAATAACGATAGCCGGGATGGCAAATACTGCAAACGGTACGGTCCAGGATGCGCCGCCCAATGCAGCAAATCCAATTTCCAGTACATCGTAACCGGAACCGACTTCTTCGTAATAGTCCATAACCGGCTGGATTGTCGTTGTCAGCAGGTTAACTGCCAGACACAGCCCCTGAAAGCCGATACCAACCAACAGACCTGATTTAATCGCCTGTCCCACTTTCATGCGGAAGAAAATTCCCAGAATGGCAATAACCACCGGGAGCATAACCGCAGCTCCTAAATTGATAAAACCCTGAAAGAACTCCAGACACATGTTCAACATCGTATTCACCGTCCTTCTATTTTATTCTGACTGAATTTTTTTCAACAATTCAGTCAGTTCTGCAGTAACTTTTGCTTTGCCAACGCCGGATACCAGACCAAACACACTCATATGAGGCTTGTCGAGGGGTTTACGGTAATTTGCGGTCGTCAGAACCAGATCCACTTCAGCCTGTTTTGCAGGAACCTCTGCGATGGTACCCTTTAAAATCTTAACCGGAACACCAGCCTCCCGGGCAATCTGTTTCACTGCTTCCTGAGCAATTGTAGATGTTGCAACACCGCTTCCGCAGGCAACCAATACTTTTACTTCGTTTTTAGCCATTTTACTTTCCTCCTGATTTTTGTATTTGAATTCCTTTGATCTCTTCAAAGCTTCGTGCACTTTGCTTTGTTTTGATGGTTTTATTCTAGCAGTTCAGTTTCAAAGGTTAAAGACCAAATTACTACGGTATAACAGGCAACGAATTTACTATTTTATATAGTTTGCACGATTCTTTTTGCTGGTTTTCAGCACTTTTACTGCTTCTTCATGACTCTGAATGCAAAAAAAAACGACAATAACACAGTATATCCTTCCCTTGACTTTTTCATTATGCCATGATATAAAAAATTCATCTGAATCCTGAAACCCAGGCTGTATGCCGGGGCTTTGATCGTACTGATATTCTGTCCCTGCTGTTATACTGCAGGGATTTTTTGCATGAAAGGAGAAATGGTATGAAGGACAACAACATTCCCTACAAAATTTATCTGAATGAAAATGAAATGCCGGATAAATGGTACAATGTACGTGCTGATATGAAAAATAAACCGGCACCATTGTTAAATCCCGGAACTCACGAACCTATGACGTTCGATGACCTGCGTCCCGTTTTCTGTGATGAACTGATTCGGCAGGAATTAAATGATACGGATGCTTACATCGATATTCCTGAAGAGATCCGCAATTTTTACAAAATGTACCGCCCTTCTCCGCTGGTTCGTGCCTACTGTCTGGAAGAAAAACTGCAGACACCTGCAAAAATCTATTACAAATTTGAAGGCAATAATACCAGCGGAAGCCATAAGCTGAATTCTGCAATTGCACAGGCTTATTATGCAAAACAGCAGGGACTGAAAGGTGTGACCACAGAAACCGGTGCCGGTCAATGGGGAACCGCCCTGTCCATGGCATGCTCGTATTTTGATCTGGACTGCAAGGTTTACATGGTTAAAGTATCTTATGAACAGAAGCCCTTCCGCCGCGAAGTCATGAGAACCTACGGAGCCAGTGTAACACCTTCTCCTTCCGATACAACCGCTGTTGGAAGAAAGATTCTGGAACAGCATCCCGGAACCACCGGCAGTCTCGGCTGTGCCATTTCCGAAGCAGTTGAAGCAGCAACCACCAGGGAAGGTTACCGCTATGTACTGGGCAGTGTATTGAACCAGGTTCTGCTCCACCAGTCCATCATCGGTCTTGAAACAAAGGCTGCACTGGACAAATACGGCATCATACCCGATGTGATCATCGGCTGTGCAGGCGGCGGCTCCAATCTGGGTGGCCTGATCTCACCTTTCATGGGCCAGAAACTCCGCGGAGAACAGGACTATGAAATCATCGCTGTAGAACCGGCTTCCTGTCCCAGCTTCACCCGGGGCAAATACGCTTACGACTTCTGTGACACCGGTATGGTTTGCCCTCTTGCAAAAATGTACACACTGGGCAGCGGATTCATTCCTTCCGCCAACCACGCAGGCGGCCTGCGCTACCACGGCATGAGCTCTACTCTGTCCCAGCTGTATCACGACGGTTATATGAAAGCGGTTTCCGTAGAACAGACCAGCGTATTCCAGGCGGCAGAACAATTCGCCCGCATTGAAGGCATTCTCCCTGCACCGGAAAGCAGCCATGCCATCCGTGTTGCCATCGATGAAGCCCTGAAATGCAAAGAAACCGGTGAAGAAAAAACCATCGTTTTCGGACTAACCGGAACCGGTTATTTCGATATGGTAGCATATGAGAAATTCCACAACGGCGAAATGAGTGATTACATTCCCACCGATGCGGACCTGCAGGTGGGCTTTGACGGAATCCCCAGATTCCCCGGGAATGATTTTTAATGCTGTAGGGAAACAATTAGAAGATTAAAACAGCCAGAGAACCGCTATATACTATAACCGGCTCTCTGGCTGCTCTGCTATTACCTGTTTTTTGTTCTTTGTACTTATCTTCTATTCTACATCCAATTTCTCTACAATCTGATCCGGCAACCACACAGGAATCTCAGATTTCTTTTTCTGAAACTCCGGCAACAGATACAATTTTAAGAAGCTGATTAATCAATGATCTGACAACAGCCTTATCTCTTATCATTCGATAGGCCACATAAAAAATATCTGTTATTTTCTCAACCGTTCTTCCCGAAAGTCTTCCAAAGACATATCAGTGGATGGGATCGCACCAATCAGTGACTGCACAATTGATTCCACATCCTCACTTTTTTTGTTCTCTTTACTGTTACCAGAGCCTTCATACAGACCTTTCATACCCTGTATAATCTGAATCACAAAAATCAATTTATCTTCGGGTATCTGATCTACCAGTTCCATTACATCTTTTCTCAACTGAGTCATATTGATTACCCCCTTTCAAAACAACACAACAAAAATACTGTCAAACTTCTCCATTCGCATTTCTGGAATTTTACGATGAATTCAATATCATTATAGCCATGTGAAACAATTTTGTACAGCTTTAGCACAATTTCTTTTCAGTTTTACACACCATATGAATCTATATTTGCCAGCCGGAATACCCGATATCAGATACCTCTCCCAACAGCGTATCGAGCGTTCTGACTGCCCCCAATCGAAAGAAAGGGGGGCTGTGTTATGTCGTTAATGGAAGTAATTTCGTTAATCGGTCTGCTGATTTCAGTAGCCGGTGCTGCATATAAACTCGGCTATGACAATGGTCGAAACAGTAATAAGAAGACAAAAAAATAACCGCTCCTATGTTGGCGCATAAGCGGTTATTTTTTACATTGTATATGAGGCTGACTGCTGTGAAGCATTGCCTTTCTTTTTCCTATTTTACATTT
>JBJELP010000084.1:0-3194 GCA_051879215.1 Lachnospiraceae bacterium | reverse complement strand
TGTTACAAAGGCTGGTTTGATGACAGAATATCGTTATTAATCAGCGTTTCCCTAACTACATGGGCAATAAATAGAAAGATTTATCCATCCATTTGTTTTCTCATATCAAAAAAAAGCAAAAAAAACAGCCATTTTTGAACACGACATGTCAACTGTAAACAAATAAAAGCGATATATTCATCCAATACAGCACATTACAGCAAGGGTTCCACCGCTTCATACAGCATCTGAAAACCGCCGTCAAACTCTTTCGTCTGATGATAATGCCCAAACATCCATGTATCAAAAGTAAGTCCACGGTCCAGAAGTGTATCAAAATAATCGGTCAGAACATCTTCCTTCCATTTATTCTCCTGATTAAATCTGCGAAGAACCGATGTGGGACAGCAGTGGGATATCACATAATCCACTTTCCAGTTATGTTTTTCCAGATTTCGGATTCCGGTTTCCATTTCTTTTGCCGTAGGAAGTTCTTCTTCCCACCAGGACTCTCCCCGGATGCGGAATCGCTTTCCCTGGCGGTAAAAACGATTGATCGTTTTTTTATCATCCGGCTCCAGTATCCCGTCTTCAATATCATGGGAGGATGCACCGCCAAAAGTAAAAAACGTATGGCCCTGCAGGTTATAAACCTGCCCCCGCATCAGATGCATCATGTTCGGACCAATTTCATGGACCAGACCCCCACAGTATTCCCGCACCGGATAACGGTACAGACGGTCAAAATTTTCATGATTTCCATCCACAAAAAGTACGGTAAACGGTTTCTTCATCAGCCATTTCAGCCAATGTTCCTCCTCTTTTCGAAAAGAAGAACAATCCCCAAACCAGATTCCTCCGAAATCCCCTGTAATAATAACAATATCATCCTTTGTCAAAGTTCTCTGGACAGGAAAATGATCCGTTGAAAAACGGAGAAAATTACCATGGCAATCTCCCGTAACATATATCATACTGCAGCTTCCTTTCTGTATTCTGTCAGGCCGGCAGGGAATCATTACATGCCAAACCATTGAGAGTACCCCTTTTCCCCACTTTCAAATCGACGCCCGGCAACGTTAAAACTTATATCAATTATAGTGGAAAACTTCTTATTTTCAATAAAAACTGTAATTTTTCCACGCTTCTTTTCTCTGAAATTTTATCTGAAAAATCTTAAAAAAGTATAAAATCTTCTCTATTTCGCATCTGTAATTCTTAAAAGAAAATGAAATCTGTTGACAGAATAAAAAACAATGATATAATATTTAACACGTATTAGCACTCATTAGGTAAGAGTGCTAGTAATTTAGAAAAAGGAGGATTCCATGATGGAAACAGACATCTTAAAACTGGGGAATGAACTTACGATTCGAAGATATTTATTTGATAAACTGCAGGTCAGCCATCTGTTAACTGCCCCGGATTACATTGCATTATACATCATCAACGAAACCTCCGGTGAGCAGAATATCTATGCCGGAAAAACGTATCTGAAAGACCTGTCGGAACGAATGCAGCTGTCCATTCGCAAGACATCCAAAATCGTCGGCGGTCTGAAAGAGCGGGGACTGGTGCAGTGGCTTCACGATGGAGATGGAAGCGAAGGCACCTATGTTACCATCACAGAAGAAGGCATCGAACTCCTGAAAAAGCAGCAGGAAGTAATTCAGGTATATTATGGAAAAGTAATCCGAAAATTCGGAACAGAAAATCTTGTTCAGCTTCTCAATCTGATGAAACAGCTGGAAACCATTATGAGCAGTGAAATTGAAGAATGGGAGGATGAAGATGATGATCTTACAGAAATTGAATGATTTTACAGAACGAGCACAGGACATCTGCCTGAAAAATGACAGCATCGCCTCAAGACTTTATGATGAATACGGCGTTAATCTCGGTTTACGCGATGAAAATGGCAACGGTGTTCTCACCGGTCTGACCAATATTTCCAAAATCACTTCTTCCCAGATTGTCAATGGTACAAAAGTACCTGCCGATGGAAAGCTCTGGTACCGTGGATATCGTGTGGAAGATCTGATCAACGATCTGGGGGATCATGAACTGGGATTTGAAAAAATTGCGTATCTTCTTCTGATGGGTGAACTTCCGACTCCGGAAGAACAGCAGGAATTTGCCACTCTGATCGGTGAATGCCGTACTCTGCCCACAAATTTCACCAGGGATGTGATCATGAAAGCACCTTCAGAGGACATTATGAATTCCATGACCCGAAGCATCCTTACCCTCTCTTCCTATGATGAAAACGCCAAGGATATCAGCATTCCCAATGTACTGCAGCAAAGTATCCGCCTGATCAGCGAATTTCCACTGCTGGCAGTTTATGGATACAATGCCTACAATCATTATGAAAAACAGGAAAGCATGTATATCCATCATCCGGATCCCTCCCTTTCCACGGCAGAAAACCTGCTGATGCTTCTGCGTCCGGATAAGCAGTATACGGCAACCGAAGCCAAGGTGCTGGATACCGCACTGATTCTGCATATGGAACACGGCGGCGGCAATAATTCCACATTTACCACACGCGTTGTCACCTCATCCGGATCTGACACCTATTCCACCATTGCTGCTGCCATGTCCTCCTTAAAAGGTCCGAAACATGGCGGGGCCAATATTAAGGTAATGGAAATGATGGAAGACATCCGAAACCATATCCATGATTACAGTGACAAAGACGAAATCGAACACTATCTCAGCAAAATTCTTGATAAAGAAGCTTTTGATCAAAAGGGTCTGATCTATGGTATGGGACATGCCATTTATTCACTGTCCGATCCCAGAGAGCGGGTATTTAAAGGCTATGTGGAGAAACTGGCGGAAGAGAAAAACCGTCAGGAAGACATGATGTTATACCAGAACATTGAGGAAATCGCTCCCCGTCTGATTGCAGAAAAGAGAAAAATCTTCAAAGGGGTCAGCCCTAACATCGATTTTTACAGCGGTTTTGTCTATGAAATGCTGGGAATTCCTCAGGAACTGTACACAGCCATCTTTGCAGTCGCCAGAATCGTCGGATGGAGCGCCCATCGAATTGAAGAGCTGATCTGCACCAACAAAATAATCCGTCCCGCTTATATGAGCGTCATGGAAGAGCGATAAAGAATACAAAAAAAGAAGGGGCTGTCACACTAATTTTGGTTCTTTCTGAACTTTGGGTAAATTAATTTTTTTTAAGACTGGCATCATGATTT
>JBJELP010000083.1:0-14445 GCA_051879215.1 Lachnospiraceae bacterium | reverse complement strand
CCAGAGAAACCGGTACGAAAATCCGTTTTTATCCGGATAAACAGATTTTTGACCATATTCGATTCAAGGAAGAACAGATTAAGAATCGGCTTCATGAAACGGTGTATCTGAATCCGGGGCTGACCATTGTTTTTATGGATTTAAGGGAAGGAAAAAATCCGGAACCGATCACATATCACGAACCGGAAGGCCTGATTCAGTATATTCGGGAACTGAATAAAGGAAAGGAACTGAAAACGGATATTATCTCTTTTTCCGGAGAGGAAGACGGCATCATGGTGGAGTGTGCCTTTCAGTTTACTTCTGATTTTGAAGAAAATATTTTCGGATACTGCAATTGCATCAATACCTCGGAAGGTGGTACTCATATCACCGGTTTTAAAGGGAAATTTACCAGTATCATCAACAGCTATGCCAGAGAACTGGGGATTTTAAAGGAAAAGGATACCAATTTTACCGGACCGGATACCAGAAGCGGCATGACAGCTGTGCTGGCCATCCGCCATCCGGATCCTCTTTTTGAAGGACAGACCAAAACGAAACTGGGAAATTCCGATGCTTTGAAAGTGGTCACTGCCATTGCAGGAGAGAAGCTGGAACTCTTTTTTGATAAGAATCTGGATACATTAAAGGCAGTAATTGCCAGAGCAGAAACTTCTGCCAGAATCCGTCGGTCTGAGTTGAAGGCAAGGAGTACCGTTCTGGGTAAAAGCAAATATTCCTTTGATTCCAATGGAAAACTGGCCAATTGCGAAGGCCGGGATCCTTCTAAAAATGAAATATTTATTGTCGAAGGAGATTCTGCTGGCGGTTCGGCGAAAACGGCAAGAAATCGGAAGTTTCAGGCCATTCTCCCCATTCGCGGCAAGATTCTGAATGTGGAAAAAGCCACCATGGATAAAGTACTTGCCAATGCGGAAATCAAATCCATGATTATGGCCTTCGGATGCGGTTTTTCAGAAGGATACGGCATGGATTTCAACATCGAAAAACTGAAATATGACAAGATTGTGATTATGACGGATGCAGATGTGGATGGAGCTCACATTGCCACCCTGCTTCTGACCTTTTTCTATCGGTTTATGCCGGAACTGATTCTTCAGGGGCATGTTTATCTGGCGACACCACCTCTGTATAAAGCAATTCCCAAAAAGGGACCGGAAGAATATCTGTATGATGATCTGGCACTGGAAAAATATCGGAAAACCCATAAAAATTTCACTTTACAGCGGTACAAGGGTCTGGGAGAAATGGATGCTTCCCAGCTTTGGGAAACCACATTGAATCCGGAAACCCGTGTGCTGAAACAGGTACAGATTGAAGATGCCAGAGGAGCCAATGAAGTGACCCGGATGCTGATGGGAACGGAAGTTGGCCCCAGAAGAGATTTTATCATAGCTCATGCAGAAGAAGCAGAGCTTGATGTATAGAGGAGGACAGGGATATGGATACAATGGATACCAGGGTGATACAGACAGAATTTTCAGAATGTATGCGTCAATCGTATCTGAATTATTCCATGAGCGTCATTACATCCAGAGCGCTTCCGGATATTCGTGATGGATTGAAGCCGGTTCAGAGACGTACTCTGTATGCCATGTATGAACTGGGACTCAGTCACGATAAGCCCCATCGTAAATGTGCCCGTATTGTGGGTGATACCATGGGTAAATATCATCCCCACGGCGATTCCTCCATTTATGAAGCACTGGTTGTTATGTCCCAGGATTTTAAAAAAAATGAGCCTCTGGCAGAACCCCATGGGAATTTCGGCTCCATTGAAGGGGATGGGGCTGCAGCCATGCGATATACAGAAGCAAGACTCAAAAAACTGACAGAAACGGTTTATCTGGCGGATCTGGAAAAAAATGTGGTGGATTTTGTTCCGAATTTTGATGAAACCGAAAAAGAACCGGAGATTCTTCCGGTCCGGATTCCCAATCTGCTGGTAAATGGTGCAGAAGGAATTGCAGTCGGTATGACCACAAATATTCCATCTCATAATCTGCGGGAGGTTCTTTCCTGTGTTATGGCTTATATTGACAATCCGGACATCACCACAGAGGAACTTCTGAAGATTATGCCGGGACCGGATTTTTCCACAGGGGGTATCGTTGCCAATCAGGAAGAACTTCTGAATATTTATGAAACCGGATCCGGTAAAATCCGGATTCGCGGAAAAGTGATTCTGGAAGAAGCCAGAAGAAAAACGGACAGAGATAAACTGGTGATTACCGAAATTCCCTATACCATGATCGGAGACGGTATCCGCAAGTTTCTGGCAGATACCGCTGCACTGGCAGAAAGCAAGAAACTGCCGGAAATCACCGATATATCCAACGAATCGTCCAAAGAGGGGATTCGCATTGTGCTGGAACTGAAAAAAGGTTCCGATGTGGAACGGGTAAAAAATATTCTGTATAAAAAGACGCGGCTGGAAGATACTTTCGGGGTAAATATGATTGCCATTTCTGACGGAAGACCAACACTGCTCAACCTGAAATCCATTCTGGAGCATCATCTGGATTTTCAGATTGCAATCAACCGGCGAAAGTATACGTATATGCTGCAGGAAGAACAGAAGAAAAAAGAAATCCAGGAAGGACTGATCAAAGCGGTGGATCTGATTGATCTGATCATCGAGATCATCCGGGGAAGCAAAACACAGGCCCAGGCAAAAGCCTGTCTGATGGGGAATCCTGCAGATGTAACTTTCCGTCACCGTTCATCCGCAGCAGAGGCTGCAAAGCTCTGTTTCACGGAAAGACAGGCCCAGGCGATTCTGGATCTGCGTCTGTCCCGGCTGATCGGTCTGGAAATCATTGCGTTAAATAAAGCATATAAAGATACCTGCACGAAAATCAAAGGCTATGAAAAAATTCTCGGAAGCAGAACTGCCATGCTGAAAACGATCCGCAAGGAAATGGAACGGATTGCAGAAGAATTCGGTCATGACAGAAGGACCGTGATCACTTCACTGGAGCAGGTGCCGGAAGTAAAGGAAGAAGTAAAAGAAGAAGAAGTGCTGATTCTTATGGACAGGTTCGGTTACATCAAAGCATTGGATCCTTCCGCTCTTAACAGAAACAGCGAGCAGGTGAAAGAGTACCGGCACGCATTTATGAGCAGAAGCTTCAGCAAAATCCAGATTTTTACGGATGCCGGAAAAATGTATCAGATCAAAGTGTCCGATATTCCTTTGCAGAAGATAAAGGATAAAGGGGTACCGGCAGATAATATCAGCCGATATGATTCTTCAGCAGAACAGATTCTCTTTGTATGTGACTGTACGGAAAATCCGGAACAGGAACTGATATTTGCAACAGAGGGAGGACTGATCAAAAAGGTTGCTGCCGGAGAATTTAATACCAGCTCCAGAATGGTGGCATCCACCAAACTGGCAGAAAATGACCATCTTGTTTATGTGGATTATTATAAGAAAAAGCAGATCGTTCTCCATACAGAAAAAGGATGTTTCCTGAGATTCCCCGGTGAGAATATTCCTGCCGCAAAGAAAATCACTCTCGGTCAGAAAGGAATTGCTCTGACAGAAGGGGATCATCTGAAAGATGTATGGCAGGTGACCCCGGGAGAGGATACGGAGATTATACTGCATGACCGTCCCATTGAACTGAAACGTCTGCGTCTTGCAGCAAGAGGCGGAAGAGGAATCAAACTCCGCCTGTCGTAAAAATTTAAAATACTGCCTCAATTCTTTTTTTTAAAATTCATGTTGACAAAAAAGCATAGAGGTGGTATTTTAATTATGCAAATGTTAGCACTCTTCAATATTGAGTGCTAACAATCACAAAGGAAGATGCTTACAGAAGAAAGGAAGGTGGAGAATGGAACTGGATGAAAGAAAGCTGAAGATTTTAAAGGCAATCATTCAGACTTATCAGGATACCGGAGAACCGGTAGGTTCCAGAACGATTTCCAAGTATTCTGATTTGAAACTCAGTTCGGCGACAATCCGAAATGAGATGGCAGATCTGGAGGAGATGGGATTTATCATTCAGCCCCACACTTCAGCGGGCAGAATTCCGACAGATCTTGGATATCGCTATTATGTAAATCAGCTGATTGAGGAAAAGGATCAGCAGGTCTCTGAAATGAAGGATTTCATTATTCAGAAGGTTGACCGGCTGGAGCTGCTTCTGAAACAGATGGCACGGATACTTGCCAATAACACAAATTACGCAACGATGATTTCCGGTCCGAGCTATTCCAATACCAAGCTGAAATTCATTCAGTTGTCTGCAATGGATTCCGATAAGCTTCTGGTGGTAGTGGTGGTGGATGGAAACCTGGTGAAAAATTCCATGGTGAGTCTTCGCAGGAAAATCAGCAATCAGGATATTTTGTCTTTGAATCTTCTGCTGAACAGCAAGCTGAACGGTCTGTCTCTGAATGAAATCAATCTGGGAATCATCCGTGAACTGGAAACACAGGCCGGTGACTACGGCGACATAGTAAAGGAAGTTGTGGATGCTGTTGCAGATGCATTGAACGCAGATGGAGGCGACATGCAGATTTACACCAGCGGAGCAACGAATTTCTTCCGCTATCCGGAGCTTACAACGAGTCAGACAGCCAGTGATCTGATCCATACTTTTGAGGATAAGACCGATCTGGAAAGCCTTGTGAAACAGGCCATTCAGGACAGCCAGAATGCCGGGGAAGGCAGTGACAGCCTTCGTGTATATATCGGGGAGGAGATGCCTCTTCACACCATGAGGGACTGCAGTGTTGTAACTGCGAATTATGAATTAAAGGATGGGGTAAAAGGTACCATAGGTATCATAGGACCCAAACGTATGAATTACCAGAAGGTTATGGATACACTTCGTAATCTGACGGCTCAGCTGGATATCATATTCGATGAACCGGACCAGAAGGATTGACAAAGGTTTCATACCGGAAACAGATTTCTGTTTTCGGCTGACATATAATCAGAGATAATAGAAAGGATGATCAACATGGCTGATATAAATACCGAAGAGGTTTTAAACCAGGAAGAAGAAACTGCCGGTACAGCTGCTGAAGATACAGCAGATGAAAAGGCAGCTGCCGGACAGCCTGAAGATTCCGATCAGGAAACGGAAAACAGTGAAAATTCAGATACCGATGCCGGACAGGAAAAGAAAGGCTTCTTTAAAAAGAAAAAAGACAAAAAAGATGAGCAGATTGAAGAACTGAATGATCGCCTGAAACGCAGCATGGCGGAGTTTGACAACTACAGAAAACGTACAGAAAAAGAAAAAGCTGCTATGTTTGAAGTGGGTGCAAAGAGTGTAATTGAAAAAATGCTCTCTGTTGTTGACAATTTTGAGAGAGGACTGATGACTGTTCCGGAAGATGAAAAAGATGCTCCCTTTGTTCAGGGAATGGAAAAAACCTATAAGCATCTGATGAAAACTCTGGAAGATCTGGAAGTTCTTCCCATTGAGGCAGTTGGAAAAGAATTTGACCCGACCCTTCACAATGCGGTTATGCATGTGGAAGACGAGGAAGCCGGTGACAATATTGTAGTAGAAGAATTCCAGAAAGGATACTGCTACAGAGGAAATGTGGTCCGCTTCAGTATGGTCAAAGTGGCAAACTGATAAAACCTGCTTCTGTTTTTAAAAAACAGGCAGATTGATATATATTCAGATTATCTGAAACAATAAAGTTAGTAAGAGGCAATTATGCCATTTCATGAAACGGGATAAAACCCGGATTGGAAGCAGAGAAGAAATCTGCTCCGATATAATAGGAGGAATAGAAATGAGTAAAATTATTGGTATTGACTTAGGTACAACAAACTCATGTGTAGCAGTTATGGAAGGTGGTAAACCTGTTGTTATCGCAAATGCAGAAGGTGTAAGAACAACTCCTTCCGTAGTAGCTTTTGCAAAGAATGGTGAACGTCTTGTGGGTGAACTGGCAAAGCGTCAGGCTGTAACCAATGCAGATAAAACCATTTCTTCCATTAAGAGACATATGGGATCTGATTACAGAGTAACAATTGATGATAAGAAGTATTCACCTCAGGAAATTTCTGCAATGATTCTGCAGAAACTGAAAGCAGATGCAGAAAGCTATCTGGGTGAAGCAGTTACAGAAGCTGTAATTACGGTTCCTGCTTACTTCAATGACTCTCAGAGACAGGCAACAAAGGATGCAGGCAAGATTGCAGGTCTGGAAGTAAAGCGTATCATCAATGAGCCCACTGCTGCAGCACTGGCATACGGTCTTGATAACGAAACCGAACAGAAGATCATGGTATATGACCTGGGCGGCGGTACATTTGATGTATCCATTATTGAAATCGGTGACGGCGTTATCGAAGTATTATCCACAAACGGCGATACTTTCCTGGGCGGCGATGATTTTGATAACAAGCTGACAGATTATATGATTTCCGAATTCAAGCGTACAGAAGGTTTTGACCTTTCCACTGATAAGATGGCTATGCAGAGACTGAAAGAAGCTGCTGAAAAAGCAAAGAAGGAACTTTCTTCTGCAACAACAACAAACATCAACCTGCCTTTCATCACTGTGACAGCCGATGGTCCCAAGCATCTGGATATGACCATTACCCGTGCCAAGTTCAATGAACTGACCAATGATCTGGTGGAAAGAACAGCAATTCCGGTTCAGAATGCATTAAGAGATGCAGGTCTGAGTGCTTCTGAAATCTCCAAGGTTCTGCTGGTAGGTGGTTCCACACGTATTCCTGCAGTTCAGGATAAGGTAAAACAGCTGACAGGCAAAGATCCCAACAAGAGCCTGAACCCGGATGAATGTGTAGCAATCGGTGCTTCCATTCAGGGTGGTAAGCTTGCCGGTGATGCAGGCGCCGGTGACATCCTTCTGCTGGATGTAACACCTCTGACCCTGTCCATCGAAACCATGGGTGGTATTGCAACAAGACTGATTGAAAGAAATACCACAATTCCTACAAAGAAGAGCCAGATCTTCTCCACAGCTGCTGATAACCAGTCTGCTGTAGATATCAATGTATTACAGGGTGAAAGACAGTTTGCAAAAGATAACAAGAGTCTGGGTCAGTTCAGACTGGACGGCATTCCGCCTGCAAGAAGAGGTGTTCCTCAGATCGAAGTTACTTTTGATATTGATGCAAATGGTATTATCAATGTTTCTGCCAAGGATCTTGGTACAGGAAAAGAACAGCACATTACCATTACCTCCAGCACAAATATGTCTGATGCAGAAATCGAAAAGGCTGTTAAGGAAGCTGCCGAATACGAAGCACAGGATAAGAAGAGAAAAGAAGCTGTCGATGCAAGAAACGATGCAGACAGCATGGTATTCCAGACAGAACAGGCTCTGAAAGATGCCGGTGATCAGATTGATCCTTCTGCAAAAGCAGCAGTAGAAGCTGATATCGCAGAGCTGAAAGCAGTACTGGAAGCAACTGCAAACGGTGAGGTTTCTGATGCACAGGCAGAGCAGCTGAAATCCGGTAAGGAAAAACTGATGAATGATGCACAGACATTATTCCAGAAGATGTATGAAAATGCACAGGCAGCTGCCGGTGCAGGTGCAAACGGAGGAGCATCTTCCGATCCTGCTGATGATGTGGTAGATGCAGACTACAAGGAAGTATAATCCGCCTCACAGACAAAGAAATGTCTGTATCATGGAGGGATATGTAGCTGACACGTTCATCAAATAAGAAAGAATTGTAAAACTATTATATTTCACAAGCTGTAACGGAACGCCGGATACGACGTTCCGTGCAGTGCGTTTAGAAACAAATTCAAGATATCAGGGAAGATGCTGTTTTAACAGGATAAAGGTGATTTTATGGCAGATAAAAGAGATTATTACGAGGTGCTTGGTATCTCAAAAGATGCCAGCGAAGCAGATCTGAAGAAGGCATATCGTAAAATGGCCAAAAAATATCATCCGGACACCAATCAGGGTGATGAAGTAGCTGCGGAAAAGTTTAAAGAAGTACAGGAAGCATATGCTGTATTAAGTGACCCGGAAAAAAGAAAGATGTATGATCAGTATGGTCATGCGGCATTTGATCAGGCAGCAGGAGGCGGTGCCGGTGGCTTTGGCGGTTTTGGCGGCTTTGATTTTGGCGGCGATATGGGAGATATTTTCGGCGATCTCTTTGGTTTTGGCGGTCGAAGCAGAGAGAGAAACTATAATGGTCCGGTGAAAGGCGCCAATATCGGTGCAACCATTCGTATTTCATTTGAAGATGCAGTATTTGGTGTTGAAAAAGAAATTGAACTGAATTTAAAAGATGAATGTTCTGATTGCGGAGGTACCGGAGCTCAGCCCGGAACTTCTCCCGAAACCTGTCCGAAATGTAACGGCCGTGGTCGTGTTGTAATGACACAGCAGAGCATGTTCGGTATGGTAAGAAGCGAACAGGCATGTCCTGACTGCGGAGGCAGCGGTAAGATCATCAAACATAAGTGCTCCAAGTGCAGCGGAACCGGTTATACTTCATCCAGAAAGAAGATTCAGGTCACAGTTCCTGCCGGTATTGACAACGGACAGAGCATCCGGATACGCGGAAAAGGAGAACCCGGCCGCAATGGCGGTGAACGCGGAGACCTGCTGGTGGAAATCATGATCGACAGCCATCCCGTATTTCAAAGACAGGATACAACCATTTATTCGACCGTTCCCATCAGCTTCGCAAAAGCAGCAATGGGTGGTCCGATTCGTATCAAGACAGTGGATGGTGAAGTGGAATATCAGGTACAGCCCGGTACACAGACGGATACCAGAATCCGCCTGAAGGGGAAAGGCGTTCCCTATCTCAGAAATAAAACCACAAGAGGCGATCATTATGTAACCTTTGTGGTTCAGGTACCCAGAACCCTGACCAGCAAGCAGAAAGAGGCATTAAAAGCTTTTGCGGATGCCATGGGCGAAAACGATGAAACTGCATCGTCTGAACACAAAGATAAGAAAAAAGGTTTCAGGAAAAAATAAGAAGAAAAAGCAGAAATAAATTTTTTTCTGATATGGAGATTACAGCATGAAATGGATTCGCATTTGTATTGATACAACAACCGAAGCAGTGGATTTTATCAGTGAAATGTTAAACGAACTGGGTGTGGAAGGCATTGAGATTGAAGACAATGTACCTCTGACCGAAGCGGAGACAAAAGGGATGTTCATTGATATTCTCCCGGAACTGGCCCCTGATGACGGCAGTGCAAAGGTATCCTGTTATCTGGAAACCGATGAGGATGTGGAAGCACTGACGGAAAAGATCCGGGAAGGACTGGAAGAGATTTCCATGTTTGCCAACATCGGTACGGGTCAGATTTCTTTATCTGAAACAGAAGATAAGGATTGGATCAACAACTGGAAACAGTTTTTCAAACCGTTCTGTGTGGATGATATTCTGATCAAGCCCACCTGGGAAGAAGTGCCGGCAGAACATAAAGATAAAATGATGATTGAAATTGATCCGGGTACGGCATTCGGCACCGGATCTCATGAAACAACCCGCCTCTGTATTCGTCAGATTCAGAAATATCTGAAAAAGGGTGACAGAGTGATGGATATCGGAACCGGAAGCGGTATTCTTTCCATTGCTGCCATGAAACTGGGTGCATCTGAGGTTTTTGCCACGGATGTGGATGAATTTGCTGTGGAAGCAGCCATTGAAAATGTGGCGGTTAACCATATTCCGGCGGATAAAGTGACAATGATTACCGGTGACATTATCGGAGATGAGCAAATTCAGAAAAAAGCCGGATACGAATGCTATGATTTTGCTGTTGCCAATATTCTGGCACCGATTATCATTATGCTGCAGGGTGAAATAGCCAGACATCTGAAATCCGGTTCATATTTTATTACTTCCGGTATCATCAATACCAAGGAAGAAGAAGTAAAGGCTGCTTTTCTTGCCAATCCGGAATTTGAACTGATTGAAACGGTTTATGATAATGATTGGGTGTCCATTACAGCCCGTAAAAAATAGAATCGTTTGTAAAAACGATATCAGCCTATGTATAAAATGAAAGACATTTGCGATAATAGAAAAAAATATGGACAGAATCCGGCTTTTATGATATAGTGAAACGGTGTGAACAAACGCCCGGACCTGGCACATGGAATCTCCAACCGGTGCTCAGTCCATGGGTATGTACCGTCAGCATGTGCTGACCATCATTTTATATTATTTTAAGGAGGTAATCAATCATGATTACAAAGGAAAGAAAAGCTGCAATCGTTGCTGAATTCGGCAAGACACCCACAGACACAGGTTCTACAGAAGTACAGATCGCTCTTCTGACAGAAAGAATCAGAGAACTGACTGAGCATCTGAAGGATCATAAGAAAGATCATCATTCCAGAAGAGGTCTTCTGAAGATGGTTGGTAAGAGACGTGGTTTACTGGCTTACCTGGAGAAGAACGATATCGAAGGATACCGTACTCTGATCGCTCGTTTAGGTATCAGAAAGTAATCAGTTTCCTGCGAATTGTAAAGCGAACAAAGTGAGACGGATTTCCGTTCTGAAATCTGTCATTGGGCCACAGGGGTTTTATGTGAGTACATTTCTCCTGTGGCTTTTTACTGACATATAACAGGCAGAAGGGTATCCGGGACCACTGAAAAGCACAATGTCCGATGGGGTGTTCAGATGGAGGAGGTTGTTTTTTTCAGTAGTTTCGGTACTTATACCAATCTGCTTTTTATGGTTGTTTGATTGTAAATGTAATTGAAATTGGAAAAAAACCCGGTTTACGGGTGGATTGAGTTTTTGAAAGGAGCATTGAATATGTATAAAAGTTATTCAATGGAGCTTGCCGGCAGAACACTGCGTGTTGATATCGGCAGAGTTGCTGCACAGGCGAATGGTGCGGCATTTATCCATTATGGTGATACCGTTCTTCTTTGTACGGCAACGGCATCTGACAAGCCCAGAGATGGAATTGATTTCTTCCCTCTGAGCGTGGAATATGAAGAAAAAATGTATGCTGTCGGAAAGATTCCCGGCGGTTTCAATAAAAGAGAGGGAAAGGCATCCGAACATGCGATTCTGACATCACGTGTCATTGATCGTCCCATGCGTCCGCTGTTCCCGAAAGACTACAGAAATGATGTAACGCTGAACAACATGGTTATGAGTGTGGATCCTGCATGTGCACCGGAAGTGACTGCAATGCTGGGTTCTGCCATTGCGGTGTCCATTTCCGACATTCCCTTTGCGGGTCCCATTGCTGCAACACAGGTGGGTATGATTGATGGTGAACTGATTTTCAATCCCACCAATGAACAGAAGCATGCTTCCAGCCTTGCGCTGACCGTTGCTTCTACCAGAGAAAAGGTAATCATGATTGAAGCAGGTGCAGATGAAGTACCGGAAGATCAGATGATCGAGGCTATTTTTGCTGCACATGAAGTAAATCAGCAGATTATTGCTTTTATTGATACCATCGTTGCTGAATGCGGTAAGCCGAAACACGAATATGAACATATTGATACGCCGGAAGATCTGTGGAATGATATGACAGCTTTCGTGCCTTCTGCTGAAATGGAAGAAGCTGTATTTACGGATGAAAAACAGGTCAGAGAAGCCAATATCAAGGCCATTAAGGAAAAGCTGACTGCGCGTTATGAAGAAATGAATCCTGACTGGCTTCCTTTACTGGATGAAGCTGTTTACAAATACCAGAAAAAGACAGTGCGTAAGATGATTCTGAAGGATCATAAACGTCCTGATGGACGTGCAATCAATCAGATCCGTCCTCTGGCTGCAGAAGTAGATATCGTTCCCAGAGTTCATGGATCTGCTATGTTTACAAGAGGTCAGACACAGATCTGTACCATTACAACACTGGCACCGCTTTCCGATGCACAGAAGCTGGATGGTCTGGATCTTCTGGAAACTTCCAAGAGATATATGCACCATTATAATTTCCCTTCATACTCAGTGGGTGAAACAAAGCCTTCCAGAGGTCCGGGACGCCGTGAAATCGGCCATGGTGCACTTGCAGAACGTGCTCTGATTCCGGTACTGCCTTCTGAGGAAGAGTTCCCTTATGCAATCCGTACCGTATCAGAAACCTTTGAATCCAACGGTTCCACTTCTCAGGCAAGCATCTGTGCATCTACCATGTCTCTGATGGCTGCAGGTGTACCGATCAAAGCTCCTGTTGCAGGTATTTCCTGTGGTCTGGTTACCGGTGAGACAGATGATGATTATATCGTTCTGACCGATATTCAGGGGCTGGAAGACTTCTTCGGAGATATGGATTTCAAGGTGGCGGGTACCGAAAAGGGTATTACGGCAATTCAGATGGATATTAAAATTCACGGTCTGACCCGTGCCATTGTGGAAGAAGCAATTGCACGCACCAGAGAAGCACGTATGTATATCATGAACGAAGTTATGGCCAAAGCAATTGAAGAACCCAGAGCAGAAGTGGGTGAATTTGCTCCCAAGATTGACAAGATCATGATCGATCCTGCAAAGATCGGTGATGTTGTCGGTAAACAGGGTAAGGTCATTAACCGCATCATTGATGAAACAGGTGTTCGCATCGATATTTCCGATGATGGTCTGGTCAGCATCTGCGGTACCGATAAGGACATGATCGCAAAGGCAAGAAAGATGGTTGAAATTATCACCACTGATTTTGAGGAAGGTCAGATATTCGAAGGTATTGTAATCAGCATTAAGGAATTTGGTGCGTTCCTGGAATTTGCCCCGGGTAAAGAAGGTATGGTTCATATTTCCAAAATCAGCAAACAGCGTATCAATCATGTGGAAGACGTGCTTACTCTTGGTGATAAGGTTAAGGTTGTATGTCTTGGCAAAGACAAGATGGGCAGAATCAGCTTCAGCATGAAAGATGTAAAATAGTGGGTATTCCGATGATCGATGTATTAGATATTCATACACATACACTGGCCAGCGGTCATGCTTATAATACGTTGTATGAAATGGCAGCACAGGCAAAGACCATGGGTCTTGCTGTGCTGGGCATTACAGAGCATGCACCCCAGATGCCCGGAACCTGTCATGAATTCTATTTTGCCAATCTGAAGGCTGTTCCCAGAGTGATTAACGGTCAGAAGATTCTCCTCGGTACAGAACTGAATCTTCTGGACCATGAAGGCAATGTGGATCTGTCAGATGACATACTGGAAAATCTGGATGTGTGTATTGCAAGTATCCATCCCCCCTGTTTTCAGCGAAACAGAACCATGGAAGCCGTTACATCCGCATATTTGAATGCATGTGAAAATCCGTACATCACCATAATCGGTCATCCGGATGACGGACGTTTTCCGGTGGATTATGAACAGCTTGCCATAAAGGCAAGGGACACAGGTACTCTTCTGGAACTGAATGAGGGTTCCCTGACGCCCGGCAGTTTTCGTATGAATACAAGAGAAAATGCAAAGCTCATGCTTCATTATTGTGAAAAATACGGTGCAAAGGTTATCATGAACAGCGATGCACATGTTGCTTCCGCTGTGGGCAGTCACAGCTACCCTATGGAAATCATTGAGGAAATGGGTTTCCCGGAAGAACTGGTAGTGAATGGATCTTTGGAAGATTTTACGAAATTTTTAAGAAAACCCCCTGTCTGGTTATAGAAAAAAGAGAAAAGCCGGCCAATTGTTTTGGCTGGCTTTCTTTTTTTTGTACAGAATCATGCGGAAAAAAGAAAAAACAAGCGAATTATATCAAAAATAATGAAAATAAATGCTTTTTTTTCAGACTCTTGAATTTAAAGTATAAATGTTTTAAATTATTAACGGCGAAATAAGATGGTAAAAGATGTATTATGTCAGCTAATGTTGACCCGAATCCCGCGCCAGAACTCGCGAGCGAGTCTTGATTTGAGAAAATTGTAAGAAATCCCTGACTGTATATGAGCATGGGATGAATTGCAAATATACAAATACAATAAGTAGTTTAGTAGAAGCACAGTTATGAACTGTATGGGACGTTTTTTTGAAACATGAAAACAGAATACATGTCTCCGGTAACTGTGAATATGGAGGAAATGAAGTATGGGTAATTCTTTAGCAGCAATGCGTATCAGCGGATTACTGGATGAAGGAAGCTTTGTGGAAATCGGCGGTGCAGTCACAGCCAGAAGCACTTCCTTTAATATGCCTCAGAAGGAAACTCCTTCCGATGGCGTCATTACCGGTTATGGTCTGATCGACTGCAAACCAGTTTTTGTGTACAGCCAGAACGCAGCGGTTCTGGGTGGTACCATTGGTGAAATGCATGCAAAAAAAATCGTAAAGCTGTATGAGATGGCTATGAAAACAGGTGCTCCTGTTATCGGTCTGATCGATTGTGCCGGTCTCAGACTTCAGGAGGCAACTGATGCCCTGAACGCATTTGGTGAGGTTTATGCATGCCAGATCAAGGCAAGCGGTGTGATTCCTCAGATTACCGGTATTTTCGGTGTCTGCGGCGGCGGTA
>JBJELP010000082.1:0-14514 GCA_051879215.1 Lachnospiraceae bacterium | reverse complement strand
CCTGTGACCCTCTGCTTGTAAGGCAGATGCTCTCCCAGCTGAGCTAAGACCCCGTTTCATCAGCCGCATGACTGAATGCTCAATAAGTATATCCTGTAACGTGGAAAAAGTCAAGCGTTATTTAAAAAAATGTTTATAAAAAATTTATTAGGATTATGGTGGGCTGTGTGATATACTGAGAAATAGAAATGCCTTTGGCTTGTGGGTATCCGTTGTTTGGATGGAGCACTTTTATTTTCCTTGGGGGAATTATGGATAAACTGTATTTTATTATTAATCCGCTTGCGGCGTCCGGCAGGGCTGCAGTTGTCTGGAGGGACTGCAAGCATTATCTGGACAGGCATCATATGGAATATGAGGCCTTTATTACATCATATGCAGGTCATGCTGCGGAATTGGCTGCTGATCTGACCGGCAAAGAGGAGAGGGCCAGAGAGAAGATAATTGTCGTGATCGGCGGAGATGGGACTCTGGGTGATGTGATCAGTGGAATTCATGTCTCTGCAGAAGTGACACTGGCATATCTGCCCGGTGGTTCCGGCAATGATTTTGCCAGAAGCAATCATCTGGCGGTCAGACCCGTGAAACGGCTGAAGCAGATTCTTCGTAAGAAGCGTGTGGTCTGGATGGATTACGGTATCATTTCTTATATACAGGGGGAACTGCACCAGAGACGGTTTGCAGTCAGCTGCGGAGTCGGTATGGATGCTGCCATCTGCAGAGGCATTCAGAGCAGTCCGCTGAAGAATTTTTTCAACAGAATTCATCTGGGCAGATTTGTTTATATTGGTGTAGGTCTGAAACATATTTTCTGTGAGAAACCGTATTCTGCCCGGCTGATAGTGGATGGAGTCAGGAAAATTGATCTGGATTCTGTCCGTTTTATTTCCATTCATGTGCATCCCAGTGAGGGCGGAGGCTTTCGCATGGCGCCCCATGCGGAGTGCCAGGATGGTCAGTTTGATCTCTGCGTTGTTTCCTGCAAAAGCAGGCTGCATCTTATCCGGATCATGCTGGCAGCTCTGGTCGGCAGACATATACGGATGAAAGGTGTACATATTATCCAATGTGTTACGGCAGCTTTTCGGACAGATCGTCCGTTATGTGTACATACAGACGGAGAAGATTGTGGACATCTGGATGATTTTACTGTATTATGTGAAAGGCGTAAACTGAAGATGATTTTATAGCGGCAAATGATCGGAATTCGAAAGAATTTCGGTATATTTTGTAATCTGTAAGCTGGTTCAGCGTTGTATAAGAGTGAAAGGATTGGAAAGAAGGGGTTTTTTGAAGGAAAAGTTTTCTTTACAGAAAGTGGGAAAAAGACCACTGGTTTTTCTGTATGCTTTTATTTATCTGCCATGGTTTCTGACACTGGAACACTGTGTAAAACAATATTATCTGATAGAGTGCAGACTGGATTATATTATACCATTCTGTGAATACTTTATTATTCCGTATCTGTTCTGGTTTCTGTTTGTTGCCATGAGTTTTATCTGGTTTCTCTTTTTTGAGGATGATAAGCTGTTTTATCGATTTGCCGGTGTCATGTTTGGCGGTATGACCATTGCACTGATTATTTATACGGTATTTCCCAATGGAATACAGCTTCGCCCGAATCTGGATGCATCCAAAAATATCTGTACATGGCTTACATCGCTGATTTATCGGACAGATACTTCTACAAATGTATTTCCCAGTCTGCATGTCTATACCAGTGCGGTGATTGGGATGTTTTTCATGCGCAGCAGTCTTCATGAAAGAAAACCGTATATCTGTCATGGAATCTGTGCGGTCAGTCTGCTGATCATTTCGTCTACTGTTTTTTTAAAACAGCATTCGGTACTGGATCTGGCTGCAGGCTTTTTTATGGCCTGGGCGCTGTGTCATGCGGTATTTGTGGAAGAAGAGGAGGAACAGGCACAGAATTCCCACCAATCAACTGGAAGAAGGAGAAGACCTGTCCTTAGATAGGATGTAGAGATGGCAATGTTTAATACAAATTTTGATCTGGGCAGAATTCAGGAAACAATGAATATCTCGGATAAAAGTGTTTCCAATTGTCCGATTTCAGAGGAAGAACTTCATCGTATTTTCGATGATTACATCCGTTTTTTACCGGTTCTGGAAAAACTGCGGATTGAACTTCTGGGTGAATTGAATGAGGGGATGACCGGAAAAGTGCATTCGATTCGAAGCAGGGTGAAGGATCCGGATCATCTGATTGGGAAAATTATCCGTGGTGTTTACCGTAACCCGGTGAAGTACAGGATGATCAATGCATCCAATTACTGGAAGATCATTACGGATCTGATAGGAGTACGTATTATTATACTGGATAAGCGTGACTGGAGAGATGTGCATAATGACATGCTTCGGATGTTTGTAAATCTTCCGGAGCGATATGCCAGAAGACCCGGTGATCTGCTGATTTTTTATGATCGATATGCAGAAGATATTGCGGAGGATGGAAACACAAGAGAATGCGGCTATCTGGCAGAGCAGCCGGTTGCATATATTGCTTCCGCAGACGACCGGAAGCTGTATCAGGACGAGTTTCTGCGGCTTGATAATTCCAAGGCACATTACCGTTCCCTGCATTATATTGTCCGCTATAAAAGTATTTATTTTGAAATCCAGATGCGTTCTTTGTTTGAAGAAGGGTGGCTGGAGTTTGATCACCGGATGAAGTATCCCAATGATCAGTACAATAAACGAAAACAGGAATATATCAGCATACTGAGCAATCTGGCGAATGCAGCCGATCAGCTGATTTCCTATTACAGAGAAGAAAATTTCAGCAATACAGAAGCAGAAGATACGGACCTTTCGGTCAATGAATACTCCTATCCGGAAGAACAGGAGGACAGGAAAGGTCTGGAAGCAAAAATGCGGATTCTGTTCTGAGTCTGAACGGAGAAAGATATGATGGATCAGAAATCTGGATTTATGACATCACCGAAAATCCTGCATTCCGAAGAGGCGGAAAGAGGCGCGGAACTGCTGATTCAGCGTCTGGAGAGAGTTGATATGGGCATAGAGGTTCTGCCCAATGTTTACAAGCAGTTTTCCGGTAAGATGGAAGAAAAAGATTACCACTCCTACTGCAGTTTCCTTTATTCTGCAGTTGGACGGAACGTAATGGAGATGCTGGAGGAAAGTGATGAGAGAGAATTACCTGAGTTATGGTGATGTGGTCAACTATTTCGGAAAGACCAGAATTGCCGATCGCTACAAGTATATTTACGATAAGATGAACGAGTATATCCGGGTAAGAAATCTGGAGGGAAAGCTGTATATTCATACAGGCATTCTGCAGCAGGTGATTATGGATTATTTTGTGGATATTTTCCGTTTGAAGGAATTCCACAAAGTGGACCGGATCGACTCTTCCAGAATCATAGCGTATGAGGCTTACTGGATTCTCCGGAGAAAACCGATTCAGGCAGGACCGGACGAACTGGACAGCAGACTGGTTTTTGCCAATGAGGGATTTATCACCACACTGATAGCCCATGAGTTTCTGTTTCCGGAAGGTGATACGGGCTTTACAGAAGAAGAGGAAGAGCAGATGCTGAATTTCCTGAAACAGCTGAATTATCATCTGAAATATCGATATGTGGATAAACAGAATCTGGAACTGATGCTGCTTTCCTATCGAACCGGAAAGCATCTGCATCTTTGATTCGCAAACAGAATCCGGCGCCAGATCTCCGCAAGCGTCGATTTGAATGTTCCTCTCCTGTGTATTGCAATATGCGGCAGGGGTAAACATAAGCCGGTAATGGAAGACTGGAAAGTGGTCTGGTCTTCCGATTACCGGCTTTTTGCTGATTCTGTAATTAATTTACCTGTTCGTGAATAT
This sequence comes from Lachnospiraceae bacterium, assembly GCA_051879215.1. GTDB lineage: Bacteria > Bacillota > Clostridia > Lachnospirales > Lachnospiraceae > TWA4. Next base: position 10,646 of record JBJELP010000082.1, on the reverse strand, counting down.
ACTTATCATAGAAATAGTGAATGATGTCGCGGCGTTTCACAATGCCGATGAAAATACCGTCATCATCAACGACGGGAACAAATTTCTGAACCATGGATTTTTTGAATACTTCTTCAACAGTTGCAGAAATGCTGACCGGTTCGTAAGTTCTGCGTGTATCCAGACATGAAATCGGGATATTATCTGCATTGGCCAGATTAAAATGAAATTCATTCTTCAGATTATAAAGCAGATCGCCTTCTGTGATGATACCGCAATACTTTCCGTCATGATCAATCAACGGAATGACAGCGTGTCGATACTGCTCCATGATATCCAGCGTTTTTTTCACAGAATAATCGGGATAAAGATACGCCAGCTCACTTTTGGGAGTCAGGAAAAATAATATATTCATAAAATTGCACACCTCCTGTGTTTCGCAGAAGCATTAAGCTGTAAATATTATACTATAAAAATTCCGACAGTACAATTTCTTTGTTGACAAATATTCAGAAATCCCATAGAATGGTTACTGTTCAGAGCCAAGCAGATTTATACAAAAAGTGCGGTGAATGCTTGCATTCATGAGCACATTTTTGTAAATCTATTTGGCGGATACGCCACACCGAGGAAACACGCAGTGTTTTCGAGGTTGGATCTGAACAGTAACATAGCATGGTTATGTTTATGATTTGAATAAAGGCTTTGAAGGAAAAGAGTAATCACAGGTCCTGTATCGAAAGAGAGGAGTGCCATTGGCTGAGAGCACTTCGTTATCAGGTTGTGATGAAGTGCATTCCGGAGCCGGTCGGATGAACCTGTTATCAGCAGTAGTCTGACACGTTTTCCGCGTTAAGGAGAAGAGGAAGAAAGTATATATTTTCTTCGAAATAGAGTGGAACCACGTCCGTACGTCTCTTATATGCCTGGCATATAGGAGATTTTTTTATTTAGCAGGTATTTACGCTGTGAATTCCGGTTAAATCAGGTTTCTCCGGGAAATGTGCGCACAGATGCGTATGGACATAGTTTTTCCCCAGACAGTCTGTACAGGCGGAGAAAAAGGGTTTTGCTGTAAAGTGGTTTTGGGAAGGAAGGTATCTCTAAATGAAAGTATTTGATTTTATTAGAGAAGAGATTGCAGTTGTCAGGGATCGGGATCCTGCAATTCATTCGGATATGGAGGTGTTTCTGTATCCGTCGTTTCATGCGATTCTTCATTATCGTCTGGCCCACAGATTTTATGAAAAAAAGCATTATTTTCTTGCCAGATGGATATCTCAGAGAGCAGCACATACCACCGGTATTGAGATTCATCCCGGTGCAAAAATCGGCAAGGGGTTGTTCATTGACCATGGTCACGGTGTGATCATTGGTGAAACAACGATTATCGGTGACAACTGTACCCTGTATCAGGGAGTTACATTGGGTGGTAACGGCAAGGAAAAGGGGAAACGTCATCCTACCATTGGCAATAATGTCATGATCAGTGCCGGTGCAAAGGTTCTCGGATCGTTTACAATCGGAGATAATGTCAAAGTTGGTGCCGGTGCGGTGGTCATCACTCCTGTCCCTGATAATTGTACCGTGGTTGGTGTTCCCGGACGTATTGTGAAGCGGAATAATGTCAGAAGCCCCCAGGAGGATCTGGAACAGATTAATCTGCCTGACCCGGTAAAACAGGAGATGCAGGATATCCGAAAGGAACAGCAGCGGCTGATGGAAGAGGTAGAACAGCTGAAACAGAAGCTGAACCAGACGGAATAATTGGAAAAGACATGGTGAAATAATAGTGGATAAAAAAGGAGTAAACAATGAAAATTTATAACACACTTTCCAGACAGAAAGAAGAATTTGTGCCCATTGAAGAGGGAAAGGTTCGTATGTATGTATGCGGCCCGACTGTATACAACTATATTCACATCGGCAATGCACGTCCGATGATTATGTTTGATACTGTAAGAAGATATTTTGAGTATAAGGGATATGAAGTGAATTACGTATCCAATTTTACAGATGTGGACGATAAGATCATCAAAGCTGCCATTGCAGAAGGAACCGATGCATCCACAATTTCCCAGCGTTATATTGCGGAATGCAAGAAAGATATGGAGGCCATGAATGTAAAGCCTGCCACAACCAATCCGCTGGCAACACAGGAAATTGACGGCATGATCGATATGATCAATACCCTGATCAAAAAAGGTCATGCATACGCGGCAGAAGACGGGACTGTATATTTCCGTACCCGTTCTTTTGCAGAATACGGCAAGTTATCTCATAAGAACCTGGATGATCTCCAGGCCGGTCACCGTGAAATCAAAGTAACCGGTGAATCTGCAAAAGAAGATGATTTTGACTTTGTACTCTGGAAACCGAAGAAAGAAGGGGAACCTGCATGGGAATCACCCTGGTGCGATGGCCGTCCCGGCTGGCACATTGAATGCTCTGTTATGGCAAAGCGTTATCTGGGCGATGAAATCGATATTCATGCAGGCGGAGAGGATCTGATTTTCCCTCACCATGAAAATGAAATTGCACAGAGTGAGTGCGCCAACGGTAAAATTTTCTCCAGATACTGGATGCACAATGGTTTCCTGAATATTGATAATAAGAAAATGTCCAAATCCCTTGGCAATTTCTTTACCGTTCGTGAAATCAGTGAAAAATATGATCTGCAGGTATTGCGTTTCTTCATGCTCAGTGCACATTACAGAAGCCCCCTGAATTTCAGTGCGGATCTGATGGAAGCAAGCAAGAATGGTCTGGAACGCATCCTGACGGCTGTGGAACGGGCAAAAGAAATGGCGGCAAAAGCATCCGGCGAGCTGAGCGATGCAGAAAAGAAACTGCTGGATGAAGATATGATGGCACTGGTTAAAAAATATGAAGAAGCAATGGAAGATGATTTCAATACAGCGGATGCGGTTTCAGCTATTTTTGAACTGGTAAAAATGATGAATACAGCAATCACAGAAGAAACATCAGCAGCCTTTGACCGGGCACTGCTGGAAGAAGTGGAAAGACTCTGCGACATCCTTGGTATCATCACAGAAAAGAAGGAAGAAATTCTGGATGCAGAAATTGAAGCTCTGATCGAACAGCGTCAGGCTGCAAGAAAAGCAAAGAATTTCGCACTGGCTGATCAGATCCGTGATGAACTGGCAGCAAAGGGCATCCTTTTAAAAGATACCCGTGAAGGTGTGAAATGGACGAGAGCGTAATGAACAGTTTCCTTCAGGATGTGAAAGAACAGTTCCATCTGCAGATGCCGGATCCCCTATCCTATTCCGGACTGGCACTGGCATTTGTGGGCGATGGAGCATACGAACTGGTTATCCGCACGCTGATTGCCGGCAGGGGCAATATGCAGGTTAAAAAGATGCACAGAATGTGCAGCGAACTGGTCAAAGCTCCGGCGCAGGCGGCTATGGTACATGCCATATTCGACCGGCTGACAGAAGAAGAACAGGCAGTCTGCAAAAGAGGTCACAATACAAAGCCGCACACAAAAGCGAAAAATGCAGACATGGAAGAGTATCTCTGGGCCACAGGCCTGGAGGCTCTCTGCGGCTGGCTGTATCTGACCGGTCAGCAGCAGAGGCTGATGGAAGTGATTCGTATGGGACTGGATGCGCTGGAATATCCATGCTGCAAGTGAAGCAGTGGATATTATGTTTCATTTCCAAGTATTTTTTTCATCATGGCCAGAACGTAGTCCGGGCATTTGTTGACTCCGGATTTCCAATTCTGCACAGTACGGTAAGGGATTCCGAATAATGCAGACGCTTTTTTCATCGTCAGATTGTTTCCTGATAAAAACGCTGCAAAAGGTGTCACATCTGAAGTTGCCTCTGGTTCTGCAGGTAAATGGTTATCAGCATCATTGGCTTTTGTACTGTTTTTTTCGCCTGTTTTTCCATTGTTTTTCCCGTCGGATATCATGCTTTGCTTCATAATATCCGTTTCCCAGATCTGTGACGGCGGAAGCACAGATGCATGTGCTGTCTTATCGGCATAGCGGATCGCTTCCTGCTGATCCGTGAACATTACGATTGTCGGCCCCTGTTTGCCATTGATCCTGACCGGATATACGGTGATTGTTTCTGCATCGGATGTAGTGAAGGGTTTTACGTTCATAATTCTCTCCTTTCTGAGGATGTATCAAGTTGTTGCGTTTATGTTTTTGCTTTGTATCCATATTGTACACCGAATCGGTATAAAAATCAAATGATAAAAATACACTGATTCGGTGTATCTGTTGATTTTTTTTATCGTATGCAGCGATTCAATATGTGACAATTATTTTTTTAATTTTATCTGTAACATATATAATTGCAAAAATTAAAAAATTTTAGGAAAAGTTGTTGACAAACTATTACTCTTGTGATAGAATTCATAACTGTGAGTGAGATACACCACAAAACAAGAGAGACGCTGACGTGGCACAGGTGGTAGCGCACCTCATTGGTAATGAGGAGGTCGGCAGTTCGAGTCTGCTCGTCAGCTCTTGGAGAAGCCCGGTAGATACAAGGTCTGCCGGGTTTTTTGCGTTGGGCAAATAAATGTACCAGTGAATTGACAACATATTTGACAACGTTGTATTCAACAAACAACGATATTATTTTTATTGACTTCGCTAAAAACAATGATATAATGAAACTGTAAAGAAAAAGAGCAACCGCCAACAAAGTGGTTGACCTCAGGTTATGCTTTAGAAAAGCCACCCTACTTGGTCAAAATTAAGGGTGGTTTTTCGTGTTCTAAGAACTTATGCGAACGTAAAGATAAACGTCAGCAATGCAATGAGAAATATACCTGCTGTAAACAGCAGCATCAGAAGTTCTGAATTTTTCATGTGCATCACCTCCATCCTATGTAGAAATGGAGGTCAACCACCCGTAAAACGGTTACTCTCTTCCGGAAGTATAACATATCCAGCATAAGAGTACAAGAAACAGTTCATTCAAAAAGTGGGCTGTTTTTTGTTTTTATTCCGAAATATAGAAGAAGAATTATGTCTGGTGAAACAAAGAGAGATAATGAGTGTGTCAGGATTTCATCATTCTCTGTCGGACAATCTCGTAGGAGAGGATACCTGCCGCCACAGAGGCATTCAGAGAATCGATTTTTCCTTTCATGGGAATGGATACATACATATCACAGGCCTCACGTACCAGACGGCTGACACCGTCTCCTTCATTGCCGATGACAATTCCGATGGGACCGGTCAGGTTGACCTGATACATGGTGTCACCGGACATATCCGCACAGGCAAACCAGATGCCTTCCTTTTTCAGATCTTCCATGGTGTTTTTCAGGTTGGTTACCTTTGCCACAGGCATGTAATTGATGGCGCCTGCCGATGTACGGGCAGCGACAGCAGTAAGTCCTGCAGCTCTGCGCTTGGGGATGATGATGCCATGGGCACCTGCCTGATGGGCAGTACGGATAATGGCACCGAGATTATGAGGGTCTTCGATACCGTCAAGAAGCACGATAAATGGCGGTTCATTCTTTTCACGTGCCGCATCCAGAATTTCTGCCACAGTTGCATAAGAATAAGCAGCAGCGTATGCAATCACACCCTGATGCTTGCCGGTCTCAGATATCTGGTCCAGGCGTTCTTTTTTTACAAACTGGAGAATCGTATCGTGCTTTCTGGCTTCGCGGATGATGGTCTGGACAGGCCCTTCTTTTACCCCGTCCTGCACAAACAGACGGTCAATTGTTCTTCCGGAACGCAGAGCTTCCAGTACGGCATTGCGGCCTTCGATGGTGGATTCTTCATATCTCATGGAAATTCCTCCCTTATGTGTTGAATGTATTCGTGGATGGTGCGATCTGCGAAAAAACCATCCGCTTCGTTACATGAATCGTTATATCATCAAAATGTATGTCTGAAAAAAAGAATGTAAGGAAAAACCCCCTGTGACTAAATGGATGAATGTCAACAGGGGGTTCTAACTCTATTATAAACATCGAGCCAGCGTAAGTTATTCACCGAGCTTTTTGCCGGTGAGCAGTTCGTATGCCTGCAGATACTTGGCAATTGTCTTATCAACGATTTCCTGAGGAAGTTCCCAGTCATGTTCATTGGATTTCAGCCAGTCGCGGGCAAACTGCTTATCAAAGGAAGGCTGTCCGTGTCCGGGTTCGTAGCCTTCAGCAGGCCAGAAACGGGAACTGTCCGGAGTCAGCATTTCATCGCCGATTACAATATTGCCATTTTCATCCAGACCAAATTCAAATTTGGTATCTGCAATGATAATGCCTTTGCTTAATGCGTAATCAGCACACTTTTTGTATAATGCGATTGTATAGTCACGAAGTTTGGAAGCATATTCTTCTCCCTTGCCGGGGAAGTGCTTTTCAAGATAAGCGATGCTTTCTTCGTATGAGATGTTTTCATCGTGGTCGCCAATTTCTGCCTTGGTGGAAGGTGTGTAGATGGGTTCCGGAAGCTTGTCGGATTCCTTCAGACCTTCGGGAAGTCTGATGCCGCATACTTCACCGGTTTTCTGGTAGCTTGCCCAACCGCTTCCGGTGATATAGCCGCGAACGATACATTCCACAGGGAGCATTTCCAGCTTCTTGCATAACATACTGTTGCCATCAAATCTAGGCTGCTGGAAAAATTCGGGCATATCCTTCACATCAACGGAAATCATATGGTTGGGAAGGATATCCTCAGTCAGATCAAACCAGAATTTGGACATCTGAGTAAGTACGGTACCTTTTTTGGTTACAGTATTTTTCAGAATTACATCGAAACAGCTGATACGGTCAGTTGCAACCATGACCAGGCTGTCACCGGTATTATAAATTTCACGAACCTTGCCTTCTTTGACAGGTTTCATTTCATTCATGCTCATATTCTTAATTACCTCACTATATGATCACCGGATCGTTTCAGTGATCGCTATTGACTGAGTGCCGGTTCGTTGCGAACACTCCGTGAAAAATCATTTCCACCATAGTTTAATAGAGATTGGTCTGAAAATCAATACCTAAAAGTAACCATATTGCACCAATATTCATACATAATCGACAATTTTGGTCAAAAAAGGTACTTTACAGGCAAAAAGAAGATGGCTGGATATCAGAAAGTGAAAGATATCAGAAAGTAAAAGTTTTGGGTTCTTCGGTGAAAGAACAGATAGCTGCGGTTACATTCTTCAGGTAGTAAACTTCTGTGTTTCCGTCACCGGGTTTGTACATGGCTTTCAGATTGGGATACGCATCCAGCATATGCTCCTGTGCTGCCACATTGTCATCCAGAACAGCTTCACCGGCTACACGGATCCATTTGCCATCTGCCATACCGCTGATTTCCACTTTTCCATTGGCTTTCAGCTGGTCAGCCACCGGTTTTACCTTTCCGGTCTGGATATACAGCTTTCCTTCAAAAATATCAATTGTACCAAAGGGGCGGACACGGGGCTGATCGCCTTCCACGGTTGCAAGATAATAGGTTCCGCACTGTTTCAGAAATTCATATACTTCGTTCATTTTCGTCCTCCTTGTTTTACGTTTAATAAATCCGGATAATACCTGATAACAGTATAAATCTTTCTATTTTTTTTGTAAACCGATTATGAAGAAAAAGAAAATCTGTTATAATCGGAGCGGATAATCTGACAGGCAGTGAGAAGATGGTATAATCCGGTAATGAAAAAAAATGGAGTCAGAATAACAGACTCAATAGAAAGCAGGAGGAAATAATAATGGGACACATTTATTTTGTAAGACATGGTCAGACGGTGTGGAATGTGGAAAATAAAATTTGCGGTGCAACGGATATCGAATTGACGGAACTGGGACATCAGCAGGCCGTGGAAGCAGGGCAGGAGATTCTGAGACAGGGACTGCAGATTGATGAGATTCTGTATTCTCCTCTGGTACGTGCAGCAGAAACCGCCGGACATATTTCTGAAATTACAGGAATTCCGATGAGAGAAGAGCCACGTTTAAAGGAACAGAATTTTGGCCGATATGAATCAACTGCCAGAGATGGCAGGGAATTTCATGAGGCAAAAAAATGCTTTGCACAGAAACTGGGAGGCGGTGAATCCATGCTGCAGGTGGCGCAGAGAATCTATAATCTGCTGGATGAACTGAAAGAGGAGCCGGATAAGGTGTATCTGCTGGCAGCACATAATGGTATTGTCCGGATCATCGAATCGTATTTTCATGATATGACCAATGAGGAATTTGCACGTGCGGGTGTTAAAAACTGTGAAATTCGAAGATATGATTTTGAATAGAAGATGGCTGACACATGAGCCGGGCGAAAATCTGCTCTGCTGAACAGATGAAAAAAGCCGGATACGGTTGTACTGACATGTTCATATTGAATAAAACTTTACGGGATTCGATTTGATCTGTCAGGGTCGGGATGGACATCTGAGATCAAATTGCAAAGTAAATTAAAAAGGAGGAATATGTTTCTGTCTGTATCCGGCTTTATGGTGAGGTAAGGCAGATTAATCTGCAATGTAGGGATTTTCCGTATTTTTTTCAAAATATTCTTTCAGGCAGCGGAAAAATACCTGTTCATATTCATTTTGTCCCCAGTTTTTCTGGTAGAAGATCACGTTTAATCGCTTCAGATCGGGTTTTAATCGATAATACGCAATCTGATCGCGGTTTACGGAGCAGGATTCACCGATAAAAGCGACACCGACATTTGCAGCCACCATTTTTCTGGTGGTACTGATGGTATTGGTTTCGCAGATGATTTTTGGAACAAAATCCTGCTGATCAAAGAGGCCGTTGACCAATATGCGGATGGAAGCTCCGCGTTTGGACATGATGAACTGATCATCCTGGAAATTTGCAATCAGTTCATCAATGGTGATGGTTCCGCCGGTATTCTTTTGCGTATAGGGATGGGCCCGGGATACTGCAAAGAAAATGGGTTCTTCACGGAGTACATAAGCCTGTCCTTTGAAGGGTGCAATATTGGGGGCAGAAGCGATCCCGATATCAATGCTTTCCTCCATCATCATTTTTTTCAGAGCAGGAAGTCCTACTTCTGATATTTCAATGGTGACATTGGGAAATTCTTTTTTGTATGAAGGAATAATTTCAGAAAGCATGCGGAGTGCGAAATTGGAGGTGGCACCAATGCTGATATGTCCTTTCGAACTGATATTTCCAATTTCCTGATAAAGGTCTTTCTGCATGGCAACAACCTTTCGGGCAGTCTGCACATACAGTTCGCCGGCTGGCGTCAGACTCAATTCCCCTTTGGAACGATTAAAGAGCGAGGTGCCCAGCTCCTGTTCCAGTCGGGATAGGTACTGACTGAGGGAGGACTGGGAAACATACAGTTCTTCCGCAGCTTTTGTCATATTTTTACGGTCAGCAATGGCCAGTATATAATTCAGATATTTCACATCCATCAAATCACACTTTCTGAGTAAAATCGATACGACTGAACGTCAAATCGTTTCATAAATTCACTTCTTGTATTTTAACATATACATGGCAGGTATATTTACTGAAAATAGTGCAGCTATTTGAAAAATATTCACAATATTATACGAAAATCAGAGCCTTGTGGGCATTCGTCTCATTTTTTGTGTAAATCTGCCTGGCTCTGAACAGATATAAATTAGAATTACAGTTCAGAGCCAACCTCGAAAACACTATGTGTTTCCTCGGTGTGGCGTATCCGCCAAATAGATTTACGAAAAAGTGCTCATGAATGCAAGCATTCGTCACACTTTTTGTGTAAATCTGCCTGGCTCTGAACAGTTACAAATTAGAAAATCTGATTATGGAAATCAGATATTAATATTGGTAATAAATATGAGAAATTGTATAATTAAGACAAGAATTTACTTCAAAATGAACTGATTACACGGAGGTTAAAGGATTTATGGAAAAAGGTACACCGATTGTAACAGAAATGCAGGTTATCCCCGTAGCCGGTTATGACAGTATGCTGATGACACTGAGCGGAGCGCATGCCCCCTGGTTTACCAGAAATCTGGTTATTCTGAAGGATAACGCAGGTCACACCGGTATCGGAGAAATTCATGGCGGTGATTATACCTGCGAAGCATTAAAAAGCTGCATTCCTCTGGTTGTGGGACAGCCTGTGGGTAAATATCGTGCAATTCTCAATAATATTCATAAGGCATCCAGAAAAGCAGATGAAGATGATGGAGAAGGCATCCAGTCTCTGGACATCAGCAAGCTGAAATTTGTTGTGAAGGCGGAGTGGGCCATTGAGTGTGCATTGCTCGATCTGCTGGGACAGTATCTGGATCTGCCCATGTGTGAACTGCTGGGTGATGGAAAGCAGAGAGATAAAGTGGAAACCCTCGGGTATCTGTTCTATGTCAGTGATATGAATAAAGCAACACCGGATCTGCCCTATATCCGTGAAGATGACAGCAGTGATGCATGGTTCCGTCTTCGTCGTCAGGAAATGCTGACCCCTGACCGTATTGTGGAACAGGCATGTACCCTGCAGGATAAATATGGTTTCAAAAACTTCAAGCTGAAGGGCGGCGTTCTGAAAGGTTCTGAAGAAATGGAAGCAATCCGTGCCCTGAAGAAACAGTTCCCCAACGGCCGCATCAACATCGATCCTAATGGTGCATGGAGCCTGCAGGAAGCAATCGAACTCTGCAAACCCATGGAAAATATCCTTA
>JBJELP010000081.1:0-3217 GCA_051879215.1 Lachnospiraceae bacterium | reverse complement strand
ATTACCGGATCCAGTCCATCCACCGGCTCATCCAGAATCAACAGCTCCGGCATTGTACAGATTGACAGCCAGAAGGCCACCTGCTTCTGCATACCCTTCGAAAGATGACGGATACTGCGATTCACATTTATCGTAGGGAAATATTCCCTTAACTGATCAAATAAGGCGCTGTTAAAGTTTGGATACAACCCCTGGTAAAACTTTTTCATATCCAGCGTACTCGCCTGCAGATAATAGAAAAAATCATCCGGAATATAGGCAAACCTGGATTTTACCCCGGGATTTTCCATGACAGGCTGTCCATCAATCAGCACCTCTCCTTTATCCGGCCGGTAAATGCCTGTAATAAGACGAATGATGGTAGATTTTCCTGCGCCATTCGGCCCAACCAGACCATATACCGATCCCTTTTTCACATGCAGCGTGGCATCATCCAGTGCTTTGAACCCATCAAATGTTTTTGTAATATTATTAGCCTGAATCATTCTGCATTCCCCCCTTTATCAAAGACAATCTGCGGCTTCCGGCTGATTTCAATTCTGGAAATCCTGCCCGTAAGTTCCTCCGCAGGAACGGAAAGACAAAGCAGTTCCCAGACTGTTTCATCAAAATTTTTCAACAATTCTTTTTTTCTCGCTGCTGCCGCATCCGGTGATGGCGACACAAAGGTTCCCTTCCCTGACAGGGAATAGACATAGCCTTCCTGCTCCAGCTCACGGTAAGCCCGCTGTATCGTATTTGGATTGATGGCCAGGCTGGATGCCAGCTCCCTCACAGAAGGAAGCTTTTCATCGGGCTTCATAACCTGACTCACGATCAACTGCCGGATATTCTCCATAATCTGCTGATAATATGGACGGGAATCCCGGTAATTTAACTGAATCATACAAAAACCCCCTTTCATGTTATAGATCATATATTTCCACAGGTTTTGTTCATCTTATGGATCATCAGTGTATTAATTGTATTGATACACTTAATATACCCTATTACAAATAGATATACAATAAAATTTCCATTAAATATTTATTTTAAATATGTAAAAACATCTCCTTTTTACCTACCATTCCGTATTCATTTCTTACATATTTCTCATTAGAAATAGACAAAAAAATAAGCCCACCGGGCAATATTGTCTGGTGGGCTTACCTTTTATCGCTATTCGATTGTCGGGCTGCGTTTCAATTATCGCTATTATATATTGTCTGACAGACTTTTTTTACTTATTATACACACTCACAGATTTCTGTCATCCAGAGTCCATGAAGATTACAGTAGGCGTAAGCCGCCACAGGTTTATCCCCACAGAGGGCAAAGGCTGCCCTTGGTCTGTCGCCCGGCATCAGCCACTGGAACTGACCTCCCTGTTCCGTCTGCAAAAAGATCCACTGGATGTAATGCTCCGGAACCATCGGATGCGGCATGGCACCCACATCTACGCATACAACTCCATTGTCAATAGAAATCACCGGCTTATGCAGTTCCACACTGGCATTTACAGAATTTGGACACAGCAGTTCCATTTTCCTTCCACAACAGCACATCGGCACGCCGGCATCCCGCATCATATGTACAATATTTCCGCAGCAACAGCACCGGAAAAACTTTATTTTCTGCATAGTAAAATCCTCCTGATGTCATCAATTCATCTTATTAGGAGGATTTTTGTTTTATGATTATATTTTCTTTTGATACGCCATCTTTTTTCTTCTATCGAAGTTCCATCTTTATTTCAAATGTTTTATCATCCGCTTTGACAGAAGCAAAGCTTCCACAGATCAGCGGCATCATTGGCGCAATATGTCCGATATCTGCATCCATGATGATCGGTACGTTATATTTGTCCAGAATGCCGGTTACTGCCTCGTACTGATCCAGTCCCATCAGCTCTTCCCCGTGACAGTATGGCCGTCCAAAGATAAATCCTCTGACATATTGAAACCATCCTGCATGCTCCAGCTGCCACAGCACACGACGGATACTGAGTACGTTCAGGTCGCATGCTTCCATAAACCAGACGATGCCATCTTCATTATACTTTTCCACAAAATTCGCCACATTATCATATCTTGTTCCCGCCAGCATGCCGAGGATGTCCATACATCCTCCGATGAGACGTCCCTGCATCTCTACAAATTTGGTTGGGTGGCATTTCAAAACCCGTGGTTCCGAAACATTATAAGGAAGCAGCGGGTGATCCTCATCCTTCAGAGAAATCTTTTCCCATTTATCATAACCCTTCATGGTCAGCTTTTTTCCCTGAATTGTCTTTAACGCATCCCAGATCGCCGGGTGCCAGGGCTCCTGCCCAAAGGCAGCCGCACAGGGACCGTAGATTGCCGCCGTATCACAGAGTGTGGTCAGCAAAAATGTAAAGTTGGTATTATCTGAATACCCCATATACCATTTCGGTCTGGCAGCTTTGATTCTTTCAAAATCCACATAATCCAGAGTCTCACACATCAGCTCGCCGCCTCCACAGGAAATCAGCACATCATTGCTGTCAGAACAGTAATACTCTGTCAGCTCCTTCCCGCATTTTTCCGGGGTATTGCTGATGCCAATGCCACAGCCCTCATAGCAGTTTGGCCCCAATTCCAGTTTAAATCCCTGCTTTGCCAGTTTTTTCTGTGCATTGTCAAAGGCAGATTTATAAGGTTCTCTGTTGCAGCCAAAGGATGGAGCAACAAAGCCAATGGTTCCATTTTCCTTTAAAAACTCTGGATATCTCATGTCAAAATCCTTTCTTCTCATAAATAACCTGTTAAAAAACATGTCTGATTATCATTCTGCACGCTCCCGCCTGCTTTTTTCAACCAGCTTCCAGTCCATGGCTGGTTTGTTTGATTTTAACATACATTTCTTGTTTTTTCAGCATGTTATTTGATATGGTTTTTGAAATTCAACGTACATTCCCCGTATAAACAAATCGGCCCCACTGCACAGGCAGCGAGACCGATTCGTTTGGCATGTTTTCATTTCAAAAAGGAAATCAGGATTGACTATCTCTGGCTTCTTCCGATCTCAAGACCCTTTTCGAAAGCTGCCTTGTTAAGCGGAAGTAATTTTGCTTTTTTAGCAAGTTTATGTTCGATTGTTCCCCATACAACTTCTGGAGATACAACCTCTGTGTAACCAACATAAACACCTAACATGATTACGTTTAATACCTTTGCATTACCCATTTCTAAGGCAAGCTCTGTTACCGGAGCTTTGA
>JBJELP010000080.1:3473-14624 GCA_051879215.1 Lachnospiraceae bacterium | reverse complement strand
GCACTTCAAGCCAGTCAGTATATCCACCACGGGTACAGAACCTGAGTCTTTGAAGTTCTAGAGCTCAAGTTCCTTTTTCCAAGGGCCCTTTTTCTAAGAACTTCTAAAGACTCAGGCAAATGTCCCCTTTGGGTGGATATATTTGCACTGTCTTTTGTGCTCGTTTGCCCAAAATAAAAAATTAGATTTGCGATTGTGCGACAGCCCCATATTCTCTTATTTTCCGATACCACCGTCCTGTCAAAGCCCTGTAACATCGGTATATCGTTTTAATGACTCATTCCATTTAGCGTAAACGGAATCTTCCCGATGATCCTGAAACAGTCTGGTTTCTTTCAGATACTCTGTTAAGACCCGGGTTACTTTTTCAGCGCCGTAATCATTCAGATGATCACCTTTGTCCCGGGTATCCTTTTCCCAGTCAATCTGAACTTCCTCATCCATCAAATTCATATCAATCTGTTCACATCCAAGTTCTTCTGCCATCTTTTTTACGCCATTATGCTTTGCATAATTCCAGTTCAGTGTGCTTGGTGTTCTGAGAAGAAGTAACTTTGCGCCGTGTTCATCACAAAGTTTCTTAATTTCTTTCACATACTCCATATTTCCCGCAGGAATATCCGCTGTTTCCGGAGTTTCTTTCATATAGTCCTTTTTTTCACAGGATTTCACTGCCTTGCTGTGCCGGTATCCTTTGAAATCATTGGTCCATGTATAATTGACATCCCCTTTGAAATCATCCCATCGGATATGTTTCCAGCGATTATGATACTGAAAAATGGAAAAGTGTTCGCCAAGACGTGATATCAAGGCTTTTGCATCGGAAACATCCCGATAAACAGCATTGGTCTCCAGAATCACCATTTTGGGAGTCTGTGTGAGAAATGCACGTTTTACCATCTGAAGGCTGTAATCCAGAGTCTGTCCGCTGGTACCGGTTACGTAAGCGGTATAGCCTGCATCCCGCCATAGCTGCATCGGGGAAATGGATGCATAGGATTCACTGTCACCCACGACCAGAACATCGATGGTATTCTCTTTTTCCCCTAAAATACCATTGGCAGATACCTCTTCCATCCCGGACTCCTCCGTATTATTTTTTGGAACGAATACGGAAGAAGTTACCAGCAGAAGACCGGCAAGACCCAGCAGAAAAGTCAGAATCCCTATTCCTCGTTTTACATATATCATGTGAACTCTCCTTTAAAAACCTGCATACATGGGATCGACGGGAATATACCCTCTCCCATAGGCGCCAAAAATTACCACAAACATGATCAGAGCATAAAAGCAGAGATACTGTACACACACATTTTTCCGAGCCAGCCACTGTCTGAGAACCACACCTTTTTCCTGATAAATGCCGACGATGAAAAGAAATACAACAAAAACAGCTGTGATCAGAAAATCATGCTTATCCATGCCCAGTGTAAAAAAGGACTGATCCCAGACCGTTGTCAGCCGGAAATCGGTAACCATCTTTTTGAACATGACCAGTCCGGCCCGCAATCCATGGGCACGGAAAAACAGCTCACCAATGCAGACCAGGATACCTGTACGGATGATCTGCATGCAGCGATAGGGTCTGCTGCTTCGTGAAATATGCAGTTTGCCGGTTATTTTCAATACAAAAGGCTCAAAAATACTTCCACACAGAATCAGTGCAAAATGGTACAAACCAAAGAAAATGTAATGCCAGCCGGCTCCATGCCAGAGTCCGTTGCTGAGCCATACACAAAACAGGGCGATGGATCCTGCAATCAGCGGTCCGAAATGATTGCCCAGTTTCTTTCTTGCCTTTACGGTCAGTTTTTTCATTGGTTTCGACATGGATATGGGATAAAAAATGTAATCCTTAAACCATGCCCCCAGCGTAATGTGCCACCGTTTCCAGAATTCCGATATGCTGGCAGAAAAGAAGGGGCGTTTGAAATTCTCCGGCATGGTGATTCCGAAGATTTCGCCGCTGCCGATTACCAGATCCATGGTGCCGGAAAAGTCCATGTACAGCTGAAGGGTATAACAAATGGATGCCACAGCAATCACAAATCCATCGTAATTTTCATACCCGCTGAACACATTTTTGATAAATAAATTCAGCCGATCCGCCACCACCAGCTTTTTCATAACCCCATAGAAAATTCGCTGTATTCCAAACAGGAAATTCTGATACTGCATTTTCGGTGCTTCCCACAGTTGTTCCGCAGTTTCGGAATACCGGCAGATGGGTCCTTCCATAATCTGCGGGAAGAAACTCATGAACAGGGCCAGCCGGAACAGATTTCGATCTGCCGGGATTATCTTCCGGTAAACATCAAACAGATACGACATAGCCTGCATGGTATAAAATGAAATACCAATGGGCATCACAAATGCCGGAATATCAAACTGAACGGAGCTGCCTGCAAATTGAAGCAGACTGTTGATGTTGGATGTAAAAAACGGTGTATATTTAAGAATTAGCAGAGTGCCCAGCTGCGAACCGACGGCAAAGGTCAGAACAAATCGCTGTTTACGCAATGCCAGTCTGCGCAGTTCTTTTCTCTGCTCTTTCGGGGCTGCTGCAATACAGGCATCCGATTCTCTCTGCATATCCGCCAGCCATAACCCAAAATAGTGGATGGAACAGGTGGCTGCCAGCAGAAAAACCAGCAGCTTTCCGCTGACTGCCCAGAAAAAAACGTAACTGGCTGCCAGCAGAACCAGTCTGCGAAACTGCTGCGGCAGGACCGCATAAAGTACCACCGTAACCGGCAGAATCAACGCCAGATACGTAACATTAAAATAGGAAGAAAGTGACAGCACGTTACTCTTCCTCCTGCAAACGCTGGATCATGTTCCAGATTCCTTCCGCTGAATTAAAGTTGTCCGGCACAATCTCTACGGTGGGAATTGTAATATCATATTCTTCTTCCAGTTCTGAAATCAATGAAAGAATTGCCAGAGAATTCAGGTAATGACCATCCACCAGGTCATTGCAGGTTTCATAATCCACTTCCGGCTGGATTTCCTCCAGAATTTCAATTAATCTGTTGTCCATTTTTATCTTCCTTTCTTTTTGTTAATCACCATAGCCACCGCTGTGACTCATTCCTTCTCCTTGCAGGCTGAAAATTCGTCCTGCATGAAACATTTTTTTATGATACAGGGATTTCGAGAGCGTGAAACGCGGAAAAATCCGTTTATATCATGGTCTCAAAGAGGTGTGTTCCAGGGGTTTGTTTCCATGGCTTCTCTTGCCACTGCACAGGTTCCATCCTCATGTACCAGTATGACCTTCGGTAAATCCCGGCTTAAAAACAATGCAATTCCCTCTGTCACACAATAAGCTCCTGTATTTTCAAACATCAGCAGATCTCCGGGCTTCAGATCGGAAAACGGATATCGTTTTACCAGAATATCATTGATCGTACACAGGGAACCGCAGATGTTCCATTCTTCACTTTCTGTATCCGCTCTTTCCGGGAAAAGCTTCACACAGGGATGTTTCATGGCCATCATCTGTCCATAGTAAACGAACTGATGCATGCCGCCATCCACAATGGCATACTTCTCACCGCGATTGCATTTTGTGTCAACAACCCGGGTCCAGTAGGTTCCGCAGCTGGCCGCTATGCTTCGTCCCAGCTCCAGCACGATTTTGCCGTTAAACTGCAGTTCGGACAGATATTCGGAAAACGTCTCAAAAAAGGCCTGTTCATCAAAGGTTTCTCCCTCAAAATACGATATCGGAAATCCCGGTCCGTACTCCAGTTTTTCCGGACAGAATCCATATTTCTCCTGCAGTTCTTCCAGCACTTCCTTTATGTACATCAGTTCCCGGTGAAGCTTTTTCAGGGAAATTTTCTGTGTCCCGGAAAAGAACTGAAGGGCACCGATTTCCACATAGGGATCATTCCGATATTTCTCTGCCAGCTGGAAAACTACATTTTTATCCACACCGAACTGATTTCCGCTGGTTAACCGGATCTGAATCCTTATTTTTCTTCCATATTTCTGTGCCGTGTCCCGAAGCAGGTGAAACTGATTTTCCGATTCAACGGTATAATATCCAATGGGCAAACTATTTCCTATGGCCTCATCTATCATCCGTGCATCCTTATACACACCGGAAATCACGTATTTTTCTGCCGGTATTTTCAACCTTTTACAGATCTCATACTCCCCCGGCGAACAGATTTCCAGCCAGTCCACCCATTCACTGAGTTCCCTGACAATGAAGGTATTGGCCTTTACCGCATAGCAGAGTTCCACCTGTTCGGGAAGATGCGCCCGCAGAAAGGCAATCCGCGACTTCAGCACACCCAGATCGAACACATAGGCCGGTGTGCCTTTTCTTTGTATCAGAGCTTCCATTTCTTTTGTGTTCATCTCTTTTTCCTCATTTCCATCAGTGCTTTCCGGTCCACTTTTCCGTTTTTCGTCAGCGGAAAGGCAGAAACCATATAAAATGCCCCCGGAATCATATAAACCGGAAGTACCATTTTCAATTTTGCATGCAGTTCCTTCTTATCCATCGTACCCATATAAAATCCATAGAGCCGCTGCTTTTTCTCATCAAACACAACACAGCACCGTTCCACACCATCCAGATTAGAAACAGCCCGTTCGATTTCCTCTATTTCGATCCGGTGACCCATATACTTGATCTGAAAATCCTTTCTGCCGCAGAACATCAATTCCTGTTCCGGGGTATAGAAGGCCAGATCACCGGTACGATAGATCCGATCCGGATAATTTTTATTCAACGGATTCTGCACGAAAACCCGCTCTGTCTGTTCCGGATTATTCAGATAGCCAAGGGCCAGTGCCGAGCCGCGGACGCAGATTTCACCGATCTTTCCCGACATGACCACCTGTTTGCCTTCTTCATCCAGAAGAAAAACCTCTTCATTGGGAAATGCAGTTCCGATGGGAATTCCATCGGCATAATCCCGGTTCCGGTCTATCCGGTGATAGGTACAGTTGCAGGTGATTTCCGTGGGACCGTACAGATTGACAAACTCTGTCTCCGGCAGATGGCTCATCCATGTATCCAGTGCCTTCCGGGGCATGGTCTCTCCACTGAACAGAATGCGGCGAACGGATGTGGGAACCCGGTAATCCAGTCCATGGAAGGTACTGATCAGGCAAAGGGCGGAAACCGCCCATATCATAGTCGTAATATTTCGTTCGCATATGTAATCCAGAAGCTTTGCCGGAACAGAAAACAGATGTCTCGGAATGATCACAAGCTTTGCTCCGGTTTTCAGTGCGGTATAAATATCCTTAACGGAAACATCAAAATCAAAGGGAGCCTGATTTCCAATGATATCTTCTGCCCCGATTCCAAACAGATCCGAAAAACAATCGATAAAATCCAGTACGCTGCGGTGACTGACCAGAACCCCTTTGGGAACACCCGTTGAACCGGATGTAAAATTGGCATACAGCGGATCCGTATCCACCATGCGGCTTCGAATTTCCGTCAGCAACTCCGGATTTACAGGGGTTTTTATCAGATCCTCCATCAGCAGAATTTTCTCTGCCGGCATCAGCACCAGTGCCTTCTCATAATGTTCTGCATCCGTAACCAGCCAGTCTGCATTCAACACTTCCTGAATCTGACAGAGTCGTGCCGCCGGCAGTTCGGGATTCAGCAGAATATAGTAACAGCCCGCCTGAACGATCCCCAGAAAAACCACTTCTGTCTGCACACTTTTCTCCATCATCACGGCAATGGGCATTCGCATTCCGGATACGGCTGCCAGCCCACTTCCGATGCGCCGGGATCTATCCAGCAATTCATCATATCGTAAACAAGTCTGTTCATCTTCCACCGCAATTTTTTCCGGATGAAGAAGAACATCTGCCTCCAGATATTCCAGAACATTTCGTTTCATAAATGTAACCTGCTTTCCTGTTTCTGATTCGTATTCCAATCAAACGCATTTCAACTCGATGATTGACATATCTATTATAAAAAATATTTCTTAATATCATGCGATGGTTATTATTAAGAATTCTAAACAATGTGTTTAACATCTTTTTCAAAAGTTTAATTTTTATCATAACTTCGCAGTTGACTGTAACCATTTCATCAGAATATTCGTCTGTATTTTTTGCAGGTGAAAACTCCTTTGACCCACCCCCATAAATAAATGAAATCCCCCTGAACATAGAAACCTGTTTGCTTCGCAAACCAGATCCGCGCCCGATCTTTGCAGGCGTCGATCTGAATCTTATGTTCAGGGGGATTCTCATTCAGGATTCCCTCGCGAGTCTTGTCGCAGGATTCAGGTCAGCTTTCGCTGACATAATACATTGCTGCCGTCTTACCGTTCCTTTCGTCCGCTGACAATGGCGTAATAGGAACCGGAAGTGATCTTATACACGATGGCATAGAACAGACCGAAGATGGCAAAGCAGCCCAGAGTAACGGTCACATTCAGAACCGTGTTATCAAAGGCAAACAATAACAGAATCTTCGAAATAAACGGATACGCAAATGCCAGGTGAATGCCCGCCATCACAAGGGGCATGAAGAATACCGTGAGCATCTGGGAATTGATGCTTTTCCGGATGTCCTGTTTTGTCATGCCGACTTTCTGCATGATTTCAAACCGGCTCTGGTCCTCATATCCTTCGGAAATCTGCTTGTAGTAAATGATCAGTACCGCTGCCAACAGGAATACGATGCTGAGCATGATTCCCAGGAAGAAGAGGCTTCCGTACATTTCAAAGAACGCCGCTCTCTGTATTTCCCGGCTGTGCACATGGAAGTAATTGACTGTGCTGTCTGCTTTTTCTGCATGGGCCTTCACCACCTCATAGACCTGATCTCTCACTTCCTTTTCTTTTTCCGGATTGTCCTCATCAAATCCGCAGCGCCAGAAATACTCTGCCGGAGGGTAGCCATTGGGATTTGTTATATCCGACAGGGGGGCTGCAAGGGAAGAAAGGTCATTGACCACCATATAAACGGTGGGTGCCACGGAAATAAGTGCATCCTGATCTGCACAAAATTCCGTAAGCTGGTCTTTTACCTTATAGGTCTGACCGAACTGCACGGTAAAGGAATCCCACTGCGTGTTCATCCGATCGCTGTAAATAAGACACTCATCATCGGCCAGCACGGCATCCGTATGCATCATATAATTATAATCGTCAGTGGAAATGGCATACAGATAACCCACGTTGCTGTAGGATGCGGAATCTGCATCCGTATAATCAACCAGAATGCCATCCTCCACCAGCGCTCCTGCTATGGAACAGGTACGGGTACCTCGAAGATCCACATCCGGACCGGTACAGGTTTCTATTTCCTTTCGCAGCATATCCAGATTTTCATCTGAAATGCCCTTGATGTCATCATACCAGATTTTTACTTCAATGCCCTGAGGATAGCGGTTCCGGACTGCACTTTCCTCTCCGAAATAAAGGGTGCTTGTGGAAGACAGCATAACCAGAACCATGGTCAGCAGGATGCAGATGGACGCAAGACCGGCTCCATTTCGCTTCATACGGTATGCCATGGAGGACACGGAAACAAAATGGTTGGGCTTATAATAATAATTTTTATTGGACTGCAGCAGCTTGCAGAATGCCACGGAACCGGAAATGAAAAGCAGATACGTTCCCAGGATAACCATAATCACTGCCACAAAGAATAAGAAGAAAGCTTCGGTGGGTTCTTCAATCCGGACCGCAAGAAAATACGCTGCACCCAGAAGAACCACTCCTGCTGCCGCAAACAGCCAGTTGCATTTCAGTTTCTGTTCACCGACCCTGCTGCTCTGCATCAGTTCAAGGGGTCTGGAACGGACAACTTTGATGACGGAATTAAACAGCAGAATTACATAAATCCCTGCATAAATCAGCACGGTCTGAGACAGTGCCCGTGTGCCGATGCTCAGTGAAAAACTCACTTCCAGCCCCAGCAGATTCAGAAGAATCAGTTCTGCCGCTTTGGAAAAAGCAATACCGGCAGCCAGTCCCATGACCATTGCCAGAATCCAGGTAAACAGAGTTTCCCAGATCATCAGCCGTCCCACATTTTTCTTATCCATGCCGAGAATATTATAAAGACCGAACTCACGGTATCTCTGCTTAATCAGAAAGGAATTGGTGTAAAACAGAAACAGCAGAGAAAAAATGGCAATAATTCCGCATCCCAGAGGCAGTACGGTCATCAGCACGGAACCGCCGGGCATCTTCTGCAGTGCCGGGGATTCCGTCAGGAAACTCATAATATAATACATCATTACCATCACGCCGCCGGTGAGGATATAGGGAAAATACATCCGTCTGTTCTTACGGATGCCATCCCACGCCAGTTTCGGATAAAAACCTGTTTTCATTTTCGATCTCCTCCTGTTCGATCTTCTCCTGTCAGAGTCTTTCCTGTTTGCTTTTCTCCTGTCTGATCCCTTCTGGTCTGATCTCTTCCTGTTGCCAGCATGGTAAGTGTATCTGAAATCATCTGATAAAGCTGCTCATCGGTATTCTCCCCGCGGTAAATCTGATGGAACACTTCGCCGTCCTTGATGAACAGAACGCGGCTGGCGTGACTGGCGGCTTTCACGGAGTGGGTTACCATCAGAATGGTCTGTCCGCCTTTGTTGATCTGTGCAAAAAGCCGGAGCAGCTCATCGGTGGCTCTGGAATCAAGGGCACCGGTGGGTTCATCCGCCAGAATCAGTTTCGGGTTGGTGATCAGGGCCCGTGCCACCGCTGCTCTCTGTTTCTGACCGCCGGATACTTCATAAGGATACTTTTTCAGAAGATCGGTAATTCCCAGCTTCGCTGCAATGGGAGTTAAACGTTCCTCCATTTCCCGATGATTTTTCCCTGCCAGTACCAGCGGCAGATAGATGTTATCCTCCAGTGTAAAGGTATCCAGCAGATTAAACTCCTGAAATACAAAGCCCAGATTGTCACGACGGAAAGCTGCCACCTGGGACTCTTTGATTTTCGAAAGGTCACTGCCATCCAAAATCACCGAACCGGCGGTGGGCTTATCCAGGGCTGCCAGAATATTCAGAAGGGTGGTCTTTCCGGAACCGGATTCCCCCATGATCGCAACATATTCGCCCTGTTCCACATCAAAGGAAACACGTTTCAGTGCTTCCACTTTATTCCCTCCAAAACGGGTGGTATATATTTTCTGCACGTTGCTTACATTCAGAATACTCATAAACAAAATCCTCCTTTTTGGTTTCCTGTACTCCGGGGATCGATCTTTTTTATTCTCCTGAAATTTCCGGGAATACATTTTCTCTGTTTGATTTCTGTCACCATTATAGCAAAAGGGGTATTTGCATCGCCATCGATTCGGCTAACAAATACCCCTTCAAATCTAACAGTTTTGTAAGAAGTTTATTCCATTTTCATTTTTCTCTGGGAAAGGTCAATATCAATGATGGTGCCCTCATCCACAGTGGATGCGGCGGTGATGGTATGACCCAGATTGCTGCAGATCCGCCGGCAGAGGTACAACCCGATACCGCTGGCTTTCCGGTCCGTCCTGCCATTGTATCCGGTGTAACCATTTTCAAAGATACGGGGCAGGTCCTCCGGGGCAATGCCGATGCCGGTGTCACGGATGCGCAGGGTTTTCGGTGACTCCAGAGTGATGGAAATACTGCCGGATGGCGTATACTTCAGCGCATTGGACAATACCTGCTCAATCACAAAGGACAGCCATTTTTCATCGGTGATCACCGTGGTCTGCAGCGGTTCATAGATAAGCCGCAGCTTTCGGCTGATGAATTCACGGGAAAATTTTTTGACCGATGACCGTACGATTCTGTCCAGATCATATTCACGGAATACATAATCGGTACTGTCCGAACCCAGTCTCAGAAAGGTCAGCACCATTTCCACATACTGCTCCACACGGAAGAGATCCGCAGTCAGTTTCCGTGACAGAGGCGAATCCTCATTCTGCAGCTGCAGCCGCATGGAAGCAATGGGTGTTTTGATCTGATGGGCCCAAACGGTATAGTATTCAATCATATCCGTATATCTGCGTTCCGTTTCCTCCCGATATGCATCATGCTCCTCCCGGAGAAGGCGGATGATCTGCCGATAATCTTCCTCCTGAATGGTATCTGCCTGGGGAAACAGTTCGTCTATGATATCCGTCATCGTCCGGATCTGCTGCAGCAATTCATGTTCCCGTTTTACACGGAAAAAATCAAAGGCACAGATCACAAGGCCGATGGCAGTACAAAGAAGGGCAGGATACAGCAGTGCTTCCAATGGCAGATGATACAGCAGAAAACTGCATATAAAAATGAAGCAGCACCCCGCAGCCGTCAGAAAAACCCGCCGGCGGCCTTTCAGGTATTTTAAGAACAGTTCCATATGCAGCACCTCAATTCGCAATCAGATAGCCGACACCGAATTTCGTGGTGATGAAATCCTTCAGTCCTGCATTGTCCAGCTTCTTTCTGAGACGACCCACATTCACCGTCAGGGTGTTTTCATCCACAAAGCTGTCCGTTTCCCACATCCGCTCCATCAGCTTTTCCCGGCTGACCACCCTGCCTTTATTCTCCATCAGAATATGCAGAATACGGAACTCATTTTTGGAAAGGGAAATCTTTTCCCCCTGATAAACCAACGTATTTTCTCCGATATTCAGCAGGGCTCCCCGGTGCTCCAGAATCGGCACCGATGCAGAAAAATCATAGGTTCTGCGAAGCATGGCCTGCAGCTTTGCCATGAGAACACTCTGATCGAAGGGTTTGGCGATGAAATCATCTGCCCCCATATTCATTGCCATGATCATATTCATGTTGTCGGAAGCCGAGGAAATAAAGATAATCGGCACCCGGGATACCTTGCGGATTTCGCTGCACCAGTAATAGCCGTTAAAAAAAGGCAGACCGATATCCAGCAGTACAATATGCGGGTCAAATGCAGCAAATTCGGTCATCACATTCCGGAAATTCTCCGTGATATGCACCTGCAGCTCCCACATTTCCGCCTGTGTCTGAATTGCTTCTGCGATTCCTTTGTCATCTTCGATAATCAGTAATTTATACATAAACTGTAAAAAGGCACCTCTTTCCTGTGGATAAATACGATGTGTACCGGTATAATCCACCTGAATACCGTGCGGTTTCCGGCGAATCCCATTGGTATATTATACCGCAGAATCACTGC
>JBJELP010000080.1:0-3373 GCA_051879215.1 Lachnospiraceae bacterium | reverse complement strand
TGCATTTCCTCTCCGCATCTGCGGGCTTCGATGGCGTCTTCTTTTTTCTCATAGCTGCCGAGATAATATGTTTTTTTCTGAAAGGTAATCTGTGCTGCCCATTTCTGATTTCTGGCATTCCAGTAAACACCGGTGCAGCCGCTGGTGTTGGAGGATATTTTTCTGCCCCGCATGGATTCCAGCTTCGTAACAGATGTCCCGTCCACCAGACGGAGATTATCCAGAATCACCTCTTTCTGCAGACAGCCGCAGCTTCTGGTCTTACCGCTTTGCAGCAGAGTCTGCCCGACAACGGTTTCCTTTCCGCAGCTGCATCTGCAGCGCCAGCGGTGCATTCCATCCTTTTTCCCGGCATAATCCAGTACGGTCAGCATCCCGAACTGTTTTCCTGCAAAATCCTTCAGGGGCGGATGGCTCAGGCAGCCGCAGCTTTTTTTGTATCCGCACAAAAGCTGGTGTGTGGCTGCAAGGCATTCCTTCCCGCAGTCACATTTGCAAAGCCACTGGGTTCCCCCCTGTCCGGTCCGTTCTCCGGCAGGTGCAAGACAGACAAGCCGACCAAACCGCTGTCCGGTCAGGTCCTTCTGACCCGGTCTGACCCTGGTTTCACATCCACAGTCCCGGACGGTACCCCGCTGAAGGGTCCGGGTATCCAGCGGGATGCTGCCTCCGCAGTCACAGATACAGTTCCAGATGGAATAGCCATTTTTACGTGCATCTGTCCGCTCTGTCACCGTCAATTTCCCCATACGAAACCCTTTTTCAATTTTCGGCGGCATCAGTTTCCCTCCAACTCAAATCGGACCGTCACTCTGCTTTTGCCCCCTGTGGTACAGGTAAACAAAGTCAGATCCCAGTCCCCGCTCTCCATCTCTTCTATGGAAGACAGAGAATCCGGCAGAAGCGTTTCCCGTTCCACCATTTTATAGGTAAATACATTTCCGTCCATATCGGCAAAAACGGCCTGATCGCCCTCACTCAGTTTTTTCAGACTGCCAAAATGAGAGGCGTAGTTATGGCCGCAGATCACCAGATTATTCAGATAAGCGGAACCGCTGTACCGACAGGGCGCTTTTTTCAGGTTGGGATAGCTCCACTGACTGATAACCGGCAGCTCCAGCTCCAATGCCGGAATCCGCAGAACCCCGACAATTTCCATACCATTGACCATCTCCACGGGCATCTCCATCTCCGGACAGAGAACGTAGGACGGGATCCCCGTTTCCCCATCCGAATCCGCCGCTCCATCCGAAGGCAGGCCATCCTTCAGCTGATCGATAACCTGTCCGGCAGACTGCTCCGCCCGCAGATTATCATACAGGTTATAAATGGTAAGAAAAAAGGCCGCCGCAATCAGCAGCAGCCCAATCGTAATCCAGAATGTTCCCTTTTGTTTTTGATCATTCATTCTTTTATTCTTCATGTGCGTTACCTCGGCGGCGAAGCAGTCCGATCACAATCAAAAACAGTCCTGCTGCCATCAATACCGGCACCGGCCACCAGAGCTGTCCCGTCTGAGGCAGTGAAGGCTTATCCGGCTGAGTCGGCGTCACCGGTCTGATACAGGTATTTGTAACGATGAATGTATTACCTTCCTGCCGAATCTCCGGTTCTGCATAGCCGTCCGCTTGTTTCTCGGTCACTGTCCAGTGGTGACCGGTCTCCAGATCCTTCCATGTATAATTCCATGCACCTTCATGGGGCAGTGAAATGGTATCCCATACTTCTCCATCACAGATCAGCTGGATGACAATGGACTGAGGGCGCTGCTCCGCATGGCAGTCATCCTTCCAGATTTTAACTACCTCATAATCGGCTCTCACCGGTTCTTTTCCCGGTTTTGCATTGGCTGTCACATCATAGTTCCAGCTGTTGCTGTCGGGATCCTGCTCCGGCAAAAGGATAAAGAAAGGAATCGTGGAATACACATATCCATCCTTTTCAACGGTATGGCCCAGAACAAGATACAGTCCCATGGGGATATCCGTAAACACAGCCGCACCATGATCATCTGTTACCGCATAGAAGTCAGCCTTCAAACCTGCATCCAACTGAATTTCCCGGGCCAGAACCTGTGCCATCTCCTGCCAGCGTTCATCATTTTCCCCCCGGATATCCAGATCTTCCGCATATTCCCCATAGCGTTCCGTCACGGTCAGCTCACCGCACTCGTCCACAGTGGAAATCAGATAGGCATCAAACTGCATCCCGGAAATCGCTCCGGAATCATATGCAGCAATTACCGTCAGACTGCGGGAATGGTTCAGATCAATGCTTCCCGCCGCCGAAACAGCTGCCGGCAGAGACGTAACTGCCAGAATCAGACACAGCAGAAAAACGGCCATAGATTTATATTTCTTCATCGGTGTCACCTCCGTGGTTCTTAGGCTGCCCGGGCAGAAGCAGCAGGATCAAAAGCAGCAGCAAAATGGGGATCGCCACAATGGGAGCCACGATCAATGGCTCAATCTGAATGGCATCCGCCGTCACACGCATGGTTTTGGTTTCTTCTATGTTTTCAATCCGGTGTCCCCGCACCAGTAACCGGTGGGTATTGATGCCGTAGGGCGTACAGGTCACCAGCGTACAGTAATCCTCCCCCTCCACAATGCGAAGAGCATCGGTTTCCTGGGGTTCCACAATCAGAATCTGATCCACCTCATAGGTCAGCACCTCGTCCAGCACACGAAGCATAAATATATCACCGGTCTGCAGCTTATCCAGGTTGGTAAACAACTTGGCACTGGGCAGACCCCGATGACCGGAAAGAACACAATGGGTACTTTTCCCGCCCACAGGCAGACTGGACCACTCCAGATGACCAACGGCAATCTGCAAAACCGACTCCTCCGTGCCGTGGTAAATGGGCAGAGAACAGCCGATTTCAGGAATCTCGATATAGCCCATAATGCCGAGACCTGACACATTGAGAAGCTGCTCATACGCTTCCTTCTGCGCATCACTGAGAATATACGTATTGATACCTTTCAGAGAAGCATTGTACTGTTTGGCCGCTTCCCACAATTCATCGTACTGATCCTGATCCAGATTCGCCACCTCTTCCGCATATGCAGAAATGGCTCTGGTCTGATGGAAGGAATTCCAGTAATCACTAAGGGTTGGATACAGCAGCAAGGACAGCCCTGCAAGAAAGATCAGAACCAAAAAAACATTTATGAAATTGCCTTTATTCTTCATGCAGCGTTCTCCTTGCCGCTGCGGGCCGGGGAGGGGCCCCTCCCCGGCTTCACAGCGGGATCTCATCTTTCAGGAGCCGGGAATATCACCCGATCCTGAACGGTTTCTTTATTTGATGTTTATGCTCTGTTGCTCATACGTTTTCTGGTGATCAGCAGAACTGCTGCACCAAGAA
>JBJELP010000079.1:0-14738 GCA_051879215.1 Lachnospiraceae bacterium | reverse complement strand
GGTTAAAAAATGTGTTTACAAAATGCTTGATGAAGTAGGAACAGCGAAGGGATTTATTCCCTGTATCGCCCAGGGTGGTCCCGGATCTGTATTCCCCAATGTATACCAGTGGCTGGTTGACGCAATCGATGAATACAGCATGGAAAAACTGCATGTAAAGAAAGAGGATATTACGCGTCTTCCTCTGCAGATTCTGTTTTGATCCGGTATAATTAATCAGTTTCCTGAACCACGTATAAATGAATTCTTACAAAGGAGATTATTATGAATCATTCAAAAAAAGGTGGAGTTGTTGCATTCTTTACCGTTTTAATCATAGCTGCCATGTTTATGGCAAATTATGGAAATTATCAGCTTGCAGCGATTCCCGGAAGAATCTATGAAGCATATAACCTGACCGATGCACAGTTTTCCAGTCTGATGACCGGTCCCATGCTGCCCAGTATTTTCCTGAGTATATTAATTGGTATTCTGGTGGACAAATTCGGTGTAAAAAATATCGTTTCCATCTGTCTGATTATCAGTCTGGCAGGATTTATTCTGAGAGTATTTGTTACTTCCTACAGCGGTATGCTGATTGCCATGGCACTGACCGGTTTTGCAGGTATGGTTCTGAATGCCAACATATCCAAAATTGCCGCATCGGTATATCCGCCTGAAAAAATTGGGACCATGGTTGGTATTTTTATGGCTGCTTCCACCGGATCCATGGCTGTTGCATACGGCACAACTGCGATGATCCCTTCTGTGGAAATTGCTTTCTGGATTGCAGCAGGACTGAGTATCGCAGTAACCGTAATCTGGATTCTGTTTGTAAAGGAATCTTATTTCGTACAGGAAGACGCCCCTGCCATGCCCTCAGCACCGGTGGGTGAAGCGCTGGCAGCCAGCTTTAAAAGCGTTAACATCTGGATTCTGGGTATTTCCCTGATGTTTATGATGGGCGGAGCCATGATCGTGGCCAATTTCCATGTTGGTGCACTGGTTGCATTAAAAGGCTATGAAGAAGCTTATGCCGGTTCTTTTGCCACCGTTCTGATGATCGGTTCTCTGCTTGGATCCATTTTCGTACCGGTTGCTGCTTCCAAAACCGGAAAATATACTGGAATTTTCATTCTGATTATTACGGTTATTGCAGGTGTATGCTGCATTGGTATTACAAATTTATCTGCAGGCGGTATTTACGTGGCATCATTCCTGAATGGTTTCCTTCGAAGCGGTACTATTGCACTCTGTATGTCTCTGCCGGTTATGTTTAAGGAAATCGGTCCCAAATATGCGGGTACTGCAGGCGGTCTTACAGTAACACTTGAATTGCTTGGCGCCGTAATCATCCCCACATATATTGTGGTTCCCCTTGCAGGAGCCGGTAATTTCCAGGGATATTTCATGTATGGATGTGTATGCATCATCATTTCTGCTGTGCTGGCATTCGTTGTCATTCAGAGAAGCAAAGCATTTTCAAAATAGAATGAGCTATTAAAAAATATATAAAATAAAAGAGGAGAAATATTATGTTAACACCCAGACAGAATTATTATGAATCTGCAAAAGGTGGAAATCCCGATCGTTTTGCAAATCAGTATGAGGCACTGCGTCTGTGTCTGAATCCGGCCATGATTCACAGCCCTTCCCCGAAGCCCGGTGAATTAAACGTAGTAAATGCATGGGGAATCACAAACAGCTTTCCTGCAAATACTCCTGGATGCTTCCCGGTTCATACACCGGATAAGATCGTAATCAAAGATATTGAGCACTGGAGAGATTATGTACATGCTCCCAGCCTGGATTTCCCGGAAGAAGAGTGGGATATGTTCCGCGCAATCTACGACTCTGTGGATACAAATCTGGCATATAAAGCAGCTTTTATTGCTCCCGGTTTATTTGAAATGTGTCATCATCTGGGCGAAATGCAGAATACCATGATCAACCTGATTGAGTATGAAGATGAAATGCATGATCTGATCAAGTATCTGACGGATTATGAACTGCGTCTGGCAGATCTGATCTGTTCCAAGCTGAAACCGGATGCATTATTCCATCACGATGACCTGGGCAGCAGAACCAGTACTTTCATGAGTCCTTCCATGTTCGAAGAGTTCTATGTGGATGCATACAAGGAAATCTACGGATATTACAAAAACCATGGTTGTGAACTGATTATTCATCACTCTGACAGTTATGGTGCAACTCTGATTCCCTGCATGAAAGAAATGGGAGTGGATGTATGGCAGGGCTGTATGTCCACCAACAATATTCCGGCCATCAGAAAACAGTACTGCGGAGAAATCGCTTTCATGGGCGGTTTCGATGGTGCAGATTACGACATTCCCAACTGGGACAGAGAAACCATCCGCAAGCAGGTATTCAAAGCGTTGGATGAAGCAGAATCACCCCGTGGATATATTCCCTGCATCGCACAGGGTGGTCCCGGCTCCATCTACGATGGTGTATATGAAACCATTTTCGAAGCCATCGATGACTACAATGAACTCCATTTCAATATCAATAAAAATGAAATCAAGCGCAGTCCTCTGCAGTTTGAAAAGAAGGGTTATATGTAGATCATTTTGAATGACAGAATAATATAAAGCCGATTATCCAGATCGTCCAGATCCAGATCCACCAGTTCCCGGATACGGTCCATTCGGCTGATAAATGAACTTCTATGAATATACAATGCCTTGGCTGTGGCTGCGGCATTGTATTTTTCTTTTATATAGGTATATAACGTCTTAGCGTATGAGGTTTCATGGAGCAGATCATATTCCATAAGTTTCAGAACGGCAGGATGACAGATCTGATCAGTTCGAAAATCAGCTGTTCCACGTTGCAGAAGAAATTCCAGAGCATAATCATCAAAAAACTGGTAAGGTTTTCCTTCCATTTTATCAGGATGAGCCATGGCTGTATTCATCACGAATTGTGCCTGATTCACGGCAGCAGTAACATTTTCCAGATGAGAAATATCAGAAAACATGCGGCTGACAAAAACGTAAGTGGCAAACTGATCCGCTATTCTTTTCAGATTATTCTGAAAATCTGTATCGGTTTCTGTTTTTCGCTGAAACAGTGATTCATTATATAATATGATAATTTTTCCATCTTTCATGATACAAAAACATCCGGGAAACCGTTCTTCCAGCTGATTACAGACATAGGAAGCACTGTAAATCGTTGCTCCACTGGTCCTTGCAATCATCAATGCAATATACCAGTGATCATCCAGCCGGCTCTGATTCTCCAGAAGGGTCTGATAAAACAGCTCCATATCCACAGGAAGTTTTGCAAAAATATCCATCAGGAAGCAGTGAAGTTTCTGCCGGTTGTATACCGTATTCTCAAAACTGCTGTTCTGTTGATACAGAATTTCAAGAAAACTGCCGGTGTAATCAAAAATGGTTTTTGCATATTCGATATCGGTGTATTCATCTGTAAGTAATGATAATCGTCCCACAAACTGATCGTCATAAAAGATATTTTTATATACAACGGTTTCATCATGGGTATATACAAAAGCTTCTTTATATGTTTCCAGATTTTTAAATTCAGCCTGATTTCGTAATTCATTGGCAATATGAAAGGGCAGATGATTATAAGCATCCACCATATCACTCAGTTTCTGGGAAGAAACAGTATAGGCAATATATCGGAAATTGGGGTCAATCAATGCAATTGACATATCGAGAAAATCGCTGATGATCTCAATCATCGTCTGAAAATCCAGCTTTTTATTCAATATTTCATTCATTTTTGCCTCCCAGTCATTGAAAGCCTCCTGAATGTAGACCAGTACATTATATGCCATCGACTTGGAAAGCAGATCATCCAGTACAATGATTTCACAACCGGGATGGGGTGGAATTGTATCCGGTCGGCTGAGACAGATCAGAATCGAATTGTTTACCCGACACACACATTTTTCCAGATCTTCCGGCTCCACCAGAATAATGTGTTCTTCCATATTGAAAAAAATATTGAAAAAAACAGGTGATTTAACAAAAATGTGACTGGTAACGTCTGCATAATGGATATTAAAATATTTCTGCATGTGATGCAGGATCATAATTCCGTTCATTTTCATAAGTATTTCCCCCTTCATCTGTATCATATCGCATCCCGGGTTCTTTCTCAATTGTAAATCTCATATTCCTGTAAAAATAAACGGTGAAAGCTGTAAAAAGCTTCTGCGAAGTGGTATTATGCAATATAATAAATAGTAAGGAAACCGCAGAAAAGCGAAATTTATTATGCAAAGAGATCAAAATAAAAAGAAAAAAGCGGAATAATTTGGAGAGAAGTTTCTGACAGGATGATGAAAAGAACTTGTAATATTCTGTCAAACAATTTATACTATTGTACATGATTATAGAAAAGATTAATCACTCCGATGCATTCGGATTTTTCGTTTTTGCGTGAAAGGATATAGAATATGTGTGGTATAGTTGGTTTTACAAGTGAACATACAAATGCAGCGCCGATTCTGCTGGATGGGCTTTCCAAACTGGAATACAGAGGTTATGATTCAGCAGGTATTGCAGTCAGAGACGGTGATCAGGCGCCTACCATTGTGAAGGCCAAGGGCCGACTGAAACTTCTGGCTGAAAAAACCAATGACGGTGCCAGTGTAATCGGTACGACAGGCATCGGTCATACACGTTGGGCTACCCATGGAGAACCCAGTGAAAACAATGCCCATCCCCATGTGTCAGAGGATGGCAATGTGGTTGGTGTGCATAATGGCATTATCGAGAATTATGTTGAACTGAAAGAAAAGCTGATCCGTCACGGATATGCGTTTTACAGTGATACCGATACTGAAGTTGCAATTAAAACTGTAGATTATTATTATAAAAAATATAAGATGGGACCCACCGATGCCCTGGCAAAAACCATGGTACGTGTCCGCGGCTCCTATGCGCTTGCAGTTATGTTTAAGGATTATCCCGGTGAAATTTTTGTGGCAAGAAAAGACAGCCCGATGATCATCGGTGTGGATATGGAGAATAACTGCACCTATGTCGCATCCGATGTTCCTGCTATTCTGAAATACACCCGTTCCGTTTATTACATCGGCAATCTGGAAATGGCAAGACTTTCTCCCGGAAAAGCAACCTTCTACAACATTGACAGTGATGAAATCCAGAAGGAACTGGTGGAAATCAAGTGGGATACGGAAGCAGCAGAAAAGGGCGGCTTCGAACATTTCATGATGAAAGAAATTCATGAACAGCCGAAAGCGGTAAAAGACACGCTTTCTTCCATGCTGAAGGGAGAAACGGATCCGGTGATCGATCTTTCTTCCATCGGACTGACCGATGAAATCATCAAAGATATTTCTCAGATTTATATTGTAGCCTGCGGCTCTGCCTATCATGTGGGAGTTGCAGCGCAGTATGTTCTGGAAGATCTGGTGAGAATTCCGGTTCGTGTGGAACTTGCCAGCGAATTCCGTTATCGTGATCCGATTCTGGATCAGAACGGCCTTGTGGTTGTTATTTCCCAGTCCGGTGAAACTGCAGATTCCCTTGCTGCACTTCGTGAAGCGAAGGAAAAGGGAATCCGTACCCTGGCCATTGTCAATGTGGTTGGTTCTTCCATTGCCCGGGAAGCGGATATGGTATTCTATACCCTGGCCGGTCCTGAAATCGCTGTGGCAACCACAAAAGCGTACAGCTCTCAGCTGATTGCATCCTATATGCTTGCGGTACAGTTCGGCTATGTTCGCGGCAATATAGAAGATGCAGACTACAGAAAATACATTGATGAACTTCAGAAACTGCCTGAAAAGATTTCCAGAATTCTGGAAGACAAAGAACGGATTCAGTGGTTTGCATCCAAATTTGCCAATGCATCTGACATATATTTCATTGGCCGGGGTATTGATTATGCCATCTGTCTGGAAGGCAGTCTGAAAATGAAAGAAATCAGCTATATTCACAGCGAAGCATATGCAGCAGGTGAATTAAAGCACGGAACCATCAGTCTGATTGAAAACGGTACACTGGTCATCGGTGTTCTTACCCAGAATCGTTTATACGAAAAGACCATCAGCAACATGGTAGAAGTAAAGAGCCGTGGAGCCTATCTGATGGGACTGACCAGCTATGGACACTATGAAATTGAGGATACCGTTGATTTCAACGTTTATATTCCCAGAACCGATGAACATTTTGCGGCTTCCCTTGCCGTGATTCCTCTGCAGCTGATGGGTTACTATGTGAGTGTTGCAAAGGGTCTGGATGTGGATAAACCCCGTAACCTTGCAAAGAGTGTAACAGTAGAGTAATATATTTCTTTTCGATTTTATCCCCCAGGGAGGGTTGCGAGTACTTTTTCGATTTGTTAAACTATTATCAGAAATAATGAAATGCACCGATGAATGGGGGAGCAAAGATGAGAACTACATTACTGGAACAGATTGAAAATTACTGGGAAAATCGTGCACCGGGATATTCAGAAGTAAATCAGGAAGAATTACAGGGTGTGCAGAAAGGGCAGTGGATTGCAGAATTCAGAAAACATCTTCCGCAGGATAATAAAAAAGAAGTAAAGATTCTGGATATCGGCACCGGCCCCGGGTTTTTCTCTATTATTCTCACAGAAGAAGGGTATTCCATGACTGCCATTGACTACACCAGCGGCATGCTGGAACAGGCCAGACAGAATGCAGGTATTCTTGCTCCTCAGATTGACTTTATGCAGATGGATGCCCAGAATCTTCGGTTTGCAGATGAAACCTTTGATGTAATCGTAACAAGAAACGTAACCTGGAATCTGGAAAACCCGGAACAGGCATACAGCGAATGGCACCGTGTCCTGAAAAAAGGCGGAATGATGCTGAATTTTGATGCAAACTGGTACAATCATCTTTTTGATACTGCTAAAAGGGAAGAATACGAGGCAGACCGCAGAAAGGTGGAAGCAGCACAGATGGAAGATCATTATACCTGTACGGACATTGATACCATGGAGGAGATTGCCCGTCAGGTGCCCTTAAGTCCCATCACCCGTCCGGGCTGGGATGTGGATGTGCTGTCCCGGCTTGGCTTCCAATCCATCGAAGTGGATACGGAGGTCTGGGATCGTGTGCTTTCACCGGTGGAAAAAATGAATTATGCATCCACACCGGTATTTATGATTAAAGCTGTAAAATAGGAGTTGGATTTTATTATGGAACCAGTAACATATGAACAGAGCAGTATACGGACTGAACATGCTTCCATGCTTCTGGATGATGCAACGGAAAACGAATTAAAGAACCGGATTACTGCATACTGGACGAAACGAAGTGAAGGATTTGCTGAACTGAAGCATAAGGAGCTGCATGGAGAAATATCGGATCTGTGGCTGGCGGAAGTCCGGAAATACATTCCCCAGAGGAAAAGTTTAAACATTCTGGATGTCGGAACCGGAAGCGGTTTTTTTTCCCTGCTTCTTGCAAAGCAGGGTCACAGACTGACCGGAATTGATCTGACGCCGTCCATGATTGAATCCGCAAAAAAACTGGCTGCAAATCATCAGATTGATGCAGATTTTATGGTTATGGATGCAGAAAATCTGGCTTTTCCAGATGAAACCTTTGATGTGGTCATCAGCAGAAATCTCACCTGGACCCTCCCCCATCCGGAACAGGCTTACAGCGAATGGCTTCGTGTTTTGAAAAAAGGCGGAATTATCCTGAATTTCGATGCAGATTATGGGAATGAAAAAACAGCCGATTTTCATGAACTTCCCACGGAACATGCCCATAATACCATCGGACTGGAAATGATGCAGGAAAATGATCGGATTAAGGAAAAACTCTCTATCAGCAATTTTTTACGTCCCGCCTGGGATGTACAGACATTGCTGAATCTCGGAGTTGAAAAAATCAGTGTGGATACTGGGGTCGGAAAGCGGATTTATACGAAAAAAGATATTTTCTATAATCCTACACCGATATTCACATTATTTGCTGTAAAAGAATAAAAAATTGTTATCTTCAGTTATCTGGGAACATCTGATAATATCTGAAGATGGAATAGAGTATATGAAAAGGGACACCGCTTTTGGGTGTCCTTTTTTAAAAAGAAAGACAGCGTAAAAAGCATTTCTGCTTTCTACGCTGTCTTTCCGTTACAGTCTGGAATATCCAAAGGAATTGACCAGTGCTTCTACGCGCATGCCCTTTTTGCAGAAGGGGCAGTCCTTGTGCGGATAGGAAGCATATCCGGTAATATCCTTAGGTGTGAAAAGGGAATTGATGGACAACCCATCCACCTCGTTTACCGCACTGAACAGACAGGAAACACCCTGAATGATTCCGCCGTAGTATTCAATACATTCCACACCTTTCCGAACACTGACACCGGTTGTTACCGATGCCATAAGCAGAATGATATTTTTGCCGCGGACCATCGGTTCCATATTTTCACGGAACAGAAGCTGACTGCTGGAAATGTATTCCGGCTGCATGACATAAATGGTCTGATGTGCATTGCGGGACATAAAGCCGGCCTGTGTCAGTTCCTCGGCCAGATACGCACCGATTACCTGTGTACCATCCAGACATACGATGGTATCGACAATGGTGTCATGTACATACTGCTGAGCCAGAGCATGGGCAGCGGACTTCGCTTCATTGGCACGAGCTTTCATGGTTGTCAGATCAATATAGTAATTAATGTGAGAATGGTTGGTTGCAAAGTGACCGGGAATCGCCTTGATCGGCGCCACATTGCTATGTTTGCGGGAAGGGAATTTGATAATTCTGGATTCCATAGAAACCACCTTTCGTCATAATATTATTCATAATTATACAATTATTATTTCTTAAAATCAATTCATATTTCATGACATAATGGAATGACACGATGTTGCTTCATGGAAAACAAAAGAAACAGTTGACAAATAAAACCATATTATTATACAATGGAACATGCTAATGCGATGACGAAGAGTAGTAGGTATCTGGTCTGCTATCAGAGAGCTGCCGGCAGGTGTGAGGCAGCAGAGACGGATATTGAACTGGCTTCCATGCTGACCGGCTGAACAAGCAGATTCAGTAAGCCTGTCCGGGACTTCCCGTTACAGAAGATACACGAGTGCACAGATATACTGTGAAATAGAGTGGTACCGCGAATGTCCCCCCGTTCGTCTCTATGGAGATGTGATGGGGGTTTCTTATTATTTACAAGCAGTTTGATGCTGCTGTTATCGAAAGGAGTTAATGATTATGAGTCAGGCTTATAATCCGAAGACGATTGAAGCAAAGTGGCAGAAGATCTGGGAAGAAAAGAAAGCTTTTGCTGCTACAGATGATTATTCCAAACCGAAGTTTTATGCTCTGGTTGAATTTCCCTACCCCTCAGGACAGGGTCTTCACGTAGGACATCCCCGTCCGTATACTGCACTGGATATTGTTTCCCGTAAGAGAAGAATGCAGGGTTACAATGTTCTGTTTCCCATGGGCTGGGATGCATTTGGTCTCCCCACAGAGAACTTTGCAATTAAGAATAAAATTCATCCCGCAATTGTAACCAGAAACAACGTACAGCGTTTTAAAGGACAGCTGCAGTCACTGGGCTATTCCTTTGACTGGGATCGTGAAATCAACACCACCGATCCCAACTACTACAAATGGACACAGTGGATTTTCCTGAAATTATTCAAGAAAGGTCTGGCATACAAGGCAGAAATGCCCATTAACTGGTGTACATCCTGCAAATGCGGTCTGGCCAATGAAGAAGTTGTAAACGGCGTCTGCGAACGGTGCGGCAGTGAAGTGGTTCATAAAGTAAAGAGCCAGTGGATGCTGAAGATAACAGAATATGCTGATAAACTGATCGATGATCTGGATCTGGTGGATTACATTGAACCCGTTAAGGTTTCCCAGAAAAACTGGATCGGCCGTTCCAACGGTGCGGAAGTGGATTTCAAGCTGGCAGGCAAGGAAGAAACCCTTCGTATCTATACCACACGTCCGGATACATTATTTGGTGTTACCTACATGGTTGTATCTCCGGAACATCCTTATATTGACCAGTTTAAAGATGAAATCTCCAACATGGATGAAATCATGGAATATCGTGCCATGGCAGCAAAGAAGTCCGATTTTGAACGTACCGAGCTGGCAAAAGAAAAGACCGGCGTGGAGATTCAGGGACTGAAGGCTGTGAATCCGGTGAACGGCAAGGAAATCCCGATCTGGGTATCCGACTACGTATTGATGTCCTATGGTACCGGTGCAATCATGGCCGTTCCCGGACATGATGAAAGAGACTGGGAATTTGCAAAGAAATTCGGTCTTCCCATCATTGAAGTTGTAGCCGGCGGCAATGTGGAAGAAGCTGCATACACAGATGTTGCAACCGGTGTTCTGGTAAATTCCGGTTTCCTGACCGGCATGGAAGTGGCAGATGCCAAGAAGAAGATTATCGAATGGCTGGAAGAGCAGAAGATCGGTACTGCAAAACGGAACTTTAAACTGAGAGACTGGGTATTCTCCCGCCAGAGATACTGGGGCGAACCCATTCCGATTGTGAAATGTGATAAATGTGGTTATGTTCCGGTTCCGGAAGAAGAACTGCCTCTGGTTCTGCCCGATGTGGACAACTATATGACCACCGATGACGGAGAATCTCCTCTGTCTGCCATGACAGACTGGGTAAATACCACCTGTCCCTGCTGCGGAGGCCCTGCACAGCGTGAAACCGATACCATGCCTCAGTGGGCAGGTTCTTCCTGGTACTTCCTCCGCTATATTGATCCGAAGAATGATCAGGCTCTGGCAAGTCCCGAAGCCATGAAATACTGGCTGCCTGTTGACTGGTACAACGGCGGTATGGAACACACCACA
This sequence comes from Lachnospiraceae bacterium, assembly GCA_051879215.1. Classification (GTDB taxonomy): domain Bacteria; phylum Bacillota; class Clostridia; order Lachnospirales; family Lachnospiraceae; genus TWA4. The sequence goes on along the minus strand of JBJELP010000079.1, from coordinate 3,898 downwards.
CTGCATCTTCTGTACTCCAGATTCTGGCACAAGTTCCTCTATGATGAAGGCGTGGTTCCCTGTCCCGAACCGTATCAGAAGAGAACCTCTCACGGTATGATTCTTGGTGAAAACGGCGAAAAGATGAGTAAATCCAGAGGCAATGTCATCAATCCCGATGATATTGTCAATGAATTTGGTGCGGACACATTGAGAACCTACGAGATGTTCATCGGTGCATTTGACATGGCAGCATCCTGGTCTCAGGATGGTGTAAAGGGATGCCGCAGATTCCTGGATCGTGTATGGAAGCTTCAGGACATCGTAACAAGTGCAAACGGTTATTCCAAAAATCTGGAAACACGTATTCATCAGACCATCAAAAAAGTAACACAGGATTTTGAAGTTCTGAAATACAACACAGCAATCGCAGCCATGATGGCTCTGTTAAATGATTACAGCAAGGCCGGAAGCATTTCCAGAGATGATTATAAGGTACTCATTACCCTGTTGAATCCCGTTGCTCCTCATATCACAGAAGAACTCTGGGAAATCATGGGATTTGAAGGCTGTGTATATGAAACTTCATGGCCTGAATACGATGAAGCAAAGACCGTTGAACAGACCGTTGAAGTTGCTGTACAGATCAATGGCAAAGTGCGTGCCACAATCCAGCTGCCGAAGGATATCTCAAAGGAAGATGCCATTGCAGCAGGAAAGGATGCCGTTGCTTCCAGACTGACAGGAACCATCGTAAAAGAAATCTATGTTCCCGGCAGAATCATCAACATTGTACAGAAATAAGAGGTTTTATCCGGTATCCGGATTTTGAACATGTTTTTCTCCGGATAGATGCCTGGCAAAATGGGTTCAGGAATAAAGCAAAATAATACAAACTGGCATATTTCACTTGAAAACGAGCGGAATGTGCCGGTTTTTTATATACCTTTTTCCTGCCGGGATGAAACAGAACCAATTGACGCAAAATTGAAAAAGTTGTATTATATAGATATAAATTCAGCAGATTTATACAATAAACCCATAGGAGTGAATTACAATGTATCTTAAAGAATTTGAACGCTGGCTTGCTGCAGATCTGGAAGATTGCGACATGAAGCCTGAGCTGATGAGCGTACAGGGAAATGATGAAGAAATCAAGGATCGCTTTGCAGTAGCACTGAAGTTTGGTACCGCAGGTCTTCGTGGTGTTCTGGGTGCCGGCACAAACCGCATGAATATTTATGTAGTTCGTCAGGCAACTCAGGGTCTGGCAAACTGGGTTAAGACTCAGGGCGGAACACAGACCGTTGCTGTCAGCTATGACAGCCGTCTGAAGAGCGATGTTTTTGCCAAAGAAGCAGCCGGCGTCCTGGCAGCAAATGGCATTAAAGTACGTATTTATGATGCACTGATGCCTGTCCCCGCGCTGTCCTTTGCCACCCGTTACTATAACTGCAACGCAGGTATTATGGTAACTGCTTCCCACAACCCCGCAAAATACAATGGATACAAAGCATACGGTCCTGACGGCTGCCAGATGACAGATGATGCAGCAGCGATCGTATATTCTGAAATCCAGAAGACAGATGTTCTGACCGGTGCCAAAGTGATGTCATTTGCAGAAGGTGTTGAGTGCGGTATGATCCGTTTCTGCGGTGATGACTGTAAGAAGGCTCTGTACGAAGCAATCGAAGCACGTCAGGTTCGTCCCGGTCTCTGCAAAACAGCAGGCCTGAAACTGGTTTACAGCCCTCTGAACGGTTCCGGTCTGGTTCCTGTAACAACAGTTCTGAAGGACATGGGCATCACAGATATTACAATCGTAAAGGATCAGGAATACCCCAACGGATACTTTACAACATGCAGTTACCCCAACCCCGAAATTTTTGAAGCACTTGAACTGGGTCTGAAGACCTGTAAAGAATGCGGTGCTGACCTGATGCTGGCAACAGACCCCGATGCTGACCGTGTAGGTATCGCCATGAAGTGTCCCGATGGTTCTTATGAACTGGTAAGCGGCAACGAAATGGGTGTCCTGCTTCTGGATTACATCTGCGCAGGCCGCATTGAAAAAGGCACCATGCCGGCCAATGCAGTAGCAGTGAAGTCCATCGTATCCACCCCTCTGGCAGATGCAGTGGCAGCTCATTACGGCGTGGAAATGCGTAATGTTCTGACCGGTTTCAAGTGGATCGGTGATCAGATTGCAGGTCTGGAAGCAGACGGCGAAGTGGATCGTTTCATCTTCGGTTTCGAAGAAAGCTATGGCTATCTGGCAGGTCCTTACGTACGTGATAAGGATGCTATCATCGGTTCCATGCTGATCTGTGAAATGGCTGCATACTACAGAAGTATCGGCAGCTCCATCAAGCAGAGACTGGAAGAAATCTACAACGAATACGGTCGTTATCTGAATAAGGTGGATTCCTTCGAATTCCCCGGTCTGACCGGTATGGATAAGATGACAGGTATCATGACTGAACTGCGTCAGAATCCTCCTGCAGAAATCGCGGGCTACAAAGTTACAAAGGTTACAGACTATACCAAGCCGGAAGAAACCGGTCTTCCTTCTGCAAACGTATTGATCTACGCTCTGGAAGGCGGTGCAACTGTTGTTGTTCGTCCCTCCGGTACAGAACCCAAGATCAAGACATACTTCACCACACTTGGTAAGGATCTTGCAGAAGCACAGGCACAGAAGGATGCTCTGGCAGCAGCTTTGAAGCCTCTGTTCTCATAAAAACAAATTAGAAATGCATACATATAGCCCCTCTGCAGTTTTCAGAGCTGCAGGGGGGCTATATTCATAGTAATGAAGGCAAGGCTGTTCTCAGATCGTATCATCAAAGTAATATATATTTTAAGACAAACAGAAGCGAAAGCACATACATGAGGGGAGTGACTTCCTTTCCTTTTCCGCTTGCCAGATGAATCAGGGTATAGGAAATGATGCCAACAGCAAGTCCTTCGGAAATGGAGTAGGTTAACGGCATAAACAGAATGCAAAGATATGCCGGAATTGCCTTTATGGGATCATTCAGGTTCACTTTTGTGATACTTCCCATCATCAGAAAACCGACAAAAATCAGTGCCGGAGCCGTGGCAAAGGAAGGAATAGAAGTAAACAAAGGTGCAAAAAAGATGGCCAGGATAAACAAAGCGGCTGTTGTAATGGAAGTCAGGCCCGTACGACCGCCTTCCGCAATACCGGCTGAGCTTTCTGCATAAGTTGTAACCGTTGAAGTCCCCAGCACAGCTCCAAAAGTCGTTGCCAGTGCATCAGCCAGAAGTGCTCCTTTGATTTTGGGCAGTGTTCCATCTTCGGCCAGCAGATCTGCTTTGGAAGTCAGACCGATTAAAGCCCCCAGGGTATCAAACAGATCCACAAAAAGAAAAGCAAATATGATGGTGATAAAGGTTCCGATGGAAATACCGGTAAAATCACATTTGAATGCCTGTCCGAATACCGCACCCAGATCGCTGAAATCAAAACTGAAAAAGGAAGAAGGAATAACGGAATAAAATCCTGCTTCCGGATTCGGGAGATAGATCCCGCAAAGTTCACAGAGAATACCGGCCAGCCAGGTAATAGCCATACCAATCAGCACATACCCTTTTACATTCCTGATATACAGAACAGCCATAGCAAGGGTACCCAGAATAGCCAGAAGTGCACAGATACCGGCAGTCTGAAAATCCTGTGATACATCCCCCCTTTTCCTTTCTCACTCCATCAGCGACGGAATTCGATGGATTCCGCCGGGAAATGGGGCTATGATAAGGGAAAAGGGGGAATTTCTATGTATCATACCGCAAAATCCGGAAAAAAGCGGAAAAAGCGCCGGCTGCTCCGAATCTGTTTTCTGTTTGTGCTGCTGTGGGCGGCGGCGTTGGGGCTGCTGGTCCTTTCCTGGAGCCT